>CAIQIL010000405.1 GCA_903871865.1 uncultured Burkholderiales bacterium | reverse complement strand
GCAACAGGCACATCTGGAACACCTCCAGCGACTGCAGCCGGGGCCGGCCCTGCTGTCGCAACTCTTCCAACTTCTGGAAAAACTGCTCGCCTGCCAGTTGCTCGCCGAACAACTGCACCTGCAGCGGCAAGCGCTGCCAGCTGTCTCGCACCTTGAAGCCAGAGGTCAGGATGGCTTCGTCCACCGTTGCGCAAAAGGCGTATTTGCAGACGTGGATGTCTTCGGCCGACGCACCGAGCTTGCCGGCGCCGCGCTCGAACTGCGTCAGGAACTGTTTGAGCTTGTCGCGGAAGGCATCGGCATCCTGTGGGGCGTGCTTGCCCTTGACCAGGAACAGCAGGTAGAAGCCGTCGTACATGAGGTCCAACAGGCGCGCAGGTGCGGGGGCCGACACAGGCTGAGGCGCTGCGTTGACCGATGGGGTGTGCGGGAGCGGGGCGCTGATCAAGGAGGGCGTGGAGGGTGACGGGGGCATCATGGGGATGTGCCTTTCAGGCGTTCACCGCGACCAGCTCCAGGCGCAGGTCCTGGATGCCGGTGGGGGCGTAAAGCGTCAGGGCCTGTGCCTGCAGCATGCGTTCGTACAGGCTGCCGCGGGGCTCCAGGCTGAAGTAATAGCTGCCTGGGCGCACCGGCACGGCGGCGGGCACTTGCGGCGCATGCACCAGGCGCACGCCGGGCATGGCCGACAGCACCAGCTTGTCCACATCGTCCGGCGCACCGACCTTGAAGCGCTGCGGCACCACCTCCACCAGCTCGGCCGGGGGCATGGCCGCGCTCACGCCCAGGAAAAGCTGGGTGCCCTGGGTGATCTGTTCCGACTCCAAGCGGCCGTGGTGGAAGGACGGGATGCGTTCTTGCAATGCGATCGCGAAGCAGCGCGTGGAGATGACAGTTTCCAGCAATTCCCGCACGATCTGGTCGAGGCGCTGGAAGCCTGCGCTGGGTTGCTGGTGGTCGTAGCTGGGCAGGTCGGCCAGCGTGAACGTTTTCGAGAAGGTCATCAGCGCGCCGGCCAGCTCCAGCAGCTTTTCGAACAGGCGCTCGGGGTGCAGGGCGGGGTGGCGCGCCAGGTGTGTCAGGCCTGCCAGCGCCGTGCTGGCCGTGTGCAGCAGCCAGAACGAGGCGACATCGCCCGAGCGGAACTCGATGACGTTGCGCGAAGGTTCGCGGTGCATGCCATACAGCGCATCGACCTTGGCCTGCAGCACCTCCAGCAATCGCCGCAGGTGCAGCGACAGCATCGGTGAAGACTGGATGTGCACGCACGGCGGCATGAAGCGCCCGTCCAGCTCGAAGCCGCCCGCAGACGTCCGCTTGAGGCGCAGCAGAGGCAGGCTCATGAGGTGCGCGCGGGGAGCCGATTCGGGCAGCAGCCGCACCGACTTGCGCAGCGTGACCACCTCGGCCGACACCGCCGCCGTGTAGCCGTCACCGATGTGCTGCGCGACGCGGTGGTATCGCACGGCCGTGTCGGCCTCCTCCAGGGTCGCGGCCAGGTTGCTGCCCTGGTGGCGCACGGGTGCCATCGCCAGGTGAAAGGCCAGTGTGCTGCCTTCGGCATGCGACTCGGCGCCGCCTTGACCGAGGTTGTTCAAGTCGATGGGCGGCGGCAACGCGTCTTCGGCAGGCGCGTTCAGCAGCTCGCCATCGGGGAAGGCCACTTGCAGCTCCAGCAAGCGCAGCCGCCCGGCCTGCAAGGCATCGGCATCGACCTTGAGTTGACGCACACCCCAGGCATAGGGGTGCAGCAACCGCATGCTCTGGGCCAGCCGCCACTCGTGGTACGCGTCCTGTTGCTGGAAGTGCTGGGGCCTCAGGAACAAACCTTCGCCCCACAGGACTTTGGCAGACTGGATCATGGGCGGTACTCCTCGATTGATTTTGTGTGTGTGCGATGTCAGGGGCAGCTCACCGCGACCGAGCGTGCGCTGCCTGCCGCCTGGCCCACGGGTGCGCCTGTCTGCACGCTGAGGGCGCAGGCGTGCGCGCCCAGCGACAGCCCGCCCAGTTCGGCGTCGGCCGCCTTGAAGGCATAGCGCCATCGGCCGGCCGCCGGACGGCGGTAGAGCGCCACGATGCCGATGTAGGGCACGTCGCGCGCCACCTTGTCGGTGGCTTCGTGGTGCTGGCCGGGCACCAGTTGCACCTCCCGCACGGCGACCAGGTCATCGCCCAGGGCCTGCTTTTCCCGGGCTGGATCGCCGAAGACGTCCGCCTGGGCCTGCAGGAAGCTGTCAGGGTTGCGCAGCTTGAAGATGCGCGTGACGAGCCCGAGTGGCTGGCCGTTGTCGGCCGCGTTCAGCGAACTGCTGGCGTGCAGTTGCCAGCGGATGCGGCGGTCGGGCAGGGCGCTGTCAGGCAGGGCCTCGGGCAGCTTCGCAGGTGCCTTGATGCCGGTGACTTCCAGGGCCTTGTCGGCCACCGAGCCCAGCACGCCCATGACCCCGCTCGGGGCTTCTGCACCGGCTGCGTTCACGGCGCTCATGGCATCGGCGGCAGGTGGTGCAGATGCGCACGACGTCAAGCACGACGCCAGCAACAGCGTCAGGCACCCGGCCAGAAACGATGCTGCTGGGGCCGCTGGAAAGCGTCCTTGGATCCCTGTGTTCATGTGTGTGTGCGGGGCAAGCTGCGCCCATCGCCGCGTGTAGTGTAGGCAGCTGTGATGGCTTCTTTCTCACCGCCCCCCCACAAGAGGGGACTGCACATGCAACGGAATGCAAGAGTCTGTAAACCACCCTCCAATGGGGGAATGCACGACCGCCAAATTCGGCTCTAATCCGCCGCAAAGGCAACCGACTCGACATGAAGCCGGTGCCGAAATTTGAACCATCAGGGAGTGTTCGATTGCATTCGAATGGCAAGAGCCGTGCGCTTTTGGGCGCGGCCAATTTGGGGGTGCGTCCGCGCGCCGGGCACAGCTGGATGGCCTTGCTCGCAAGCGCCGCGGCGGTCATGGCGTTGACGGGTTGCGGCTCGCTGTCAGGCAAGGCAGGCGTCACTGACAAGCTGGTGCTGCAAGAGAAGGTCGATGAGCGCATGGCCGCGGCCGACAAGGCCCTCAAGCAAGGCCAGACCGACCAGGCGCTGGCTCAGCTCGACGGGGCCATCCAGGTGGACCCAGCCGCGAAACAGCCTTGGCTGAAGAAGGCGCAGATCCACTTCGAGGCGCGCCAGTATGGGTTGGCCATCACCGAGGCCCAGGAAGTGCTGCAGCGCGATGTTCGCGACCTCACCGCGCAGAGCATCCTGGCCGTCAGCGGCCTGCGGGTCAGTGCCCAGGCGCTGGAGCAGTTGCGCAAGGTCAACGAGGTCAATGGCTCGACCCGCAGCGAGGCCGAGAGCGTCGCCCGCATCATCCACGAGGCCCTGGGCGAACCCATCTTGCTGTCTGCATCGGCGGCTTCTGCACCCGCTCAGGCGTCGGCCCCTGCTGCAAGCCAGGTCGCTGGCAGCGGCCGCGGTCGGGGTGTTGTCGTGAGGCCCCGCCCTGCAGCGCCGGTGTCTCAGGCACAGGGTGCTGTGCCTGCCGCAGCGCCCACTGCCGCTCCGCGCGCCATACCGGCGCCTTCCCCTGTTCCTTCCGCACGCACCAACCCCTTCGGGGCTTTGCAGTAAACCCGTTCAAACAAGGAGTCCGGCCATGGCCAAGAAAGACAGCGTTCAACAGCGCCTGGGGCGCGTTCGCCCACCCCGCGTTCAGCTCACGTACGACGTGGAAGTCGGGGATGCCATCGAGCAAAAGGAAATTCCCTTCGTGATGGGCGTGATGGCGGACTTCACTGGCCAGCCCGACCCTGACAAGCCTTTGGCCAAGCTCAAGGACCGCAAGTTCGTCCAGATCGACATGGACAACTTCGACGAGGTCATGGCCGGCATGGCGCCGCGTGCCAGTTACCGCGTGCCCAACCTGCTGTCGCCCGAGGGCGGTGAGTTCGCCGTGAACCTGGACTTCCAGGGCATGGACGACTTCCGCCCCGAGGCCGTGGTGCAACGGGTCGAGCCGCTGCGCAAGCTGCTGGAGGCGCGCACCAAGCTCTCCGACCTGCGCAACAAGCTGGCTGGCAACGAAAAGCTGGAAGACGCCTTGGGCGAAGTGCTGGGCAACACCGAGCAGCGCCGCCTGCTGGAAGCCGAGGCCCAGGTGGCCTCTGACGCCACCCACCAGGAGTGAACCATGAGCGCCCAACTGCAATCCAACGGTCAGCCCGCCGCCGCCGAAGCCCAGGTCTGCTCGATGACATCGTCGCGCGCAGCAAGGTCGCCAAGACGGATGTCGAGCACGCCCGCGCCAAGGACATCATCGGTGAACTCGTCCGCGAAGTGATGGCGGGCACCGTGACGGTGTCGGACAACCTCTCGGCCAGCATCGACGCGCGCATCGCCGACATCGATCAGTTGATCTCTGCCCAGCTCAGTGCCGTCATGCACGCGCCCGAGTTCCAGAGGCTGGAGTCCACCTGGACCGGTCTGCAGTACCTCTGCAAGCAGACGTCCACTGGCGAGCGCTTGAAGATCAAGCTGCTCAACGCCACCAAGAAGGACATGGTCAAGGACTTCAAAACCGCCATCGACTTCGACCAGTCCACGCTGTTCAAGAAGGTGTACGAAGAAGAGTTCGGCACCTTCGGCGGTGCGCCTTTTGGCGCCCTGATCGGTGACTATGAAATCGGCCGAGGCGCAGAAGACATGTTCTTCGTGGAGCAGATGGCCCATGTGGCGGCCGCCGCCCATGCGCCCTTCATCTCTTCAGCCTCGGCCGAGCTCTTTGGCCTGGAGGCATTCACCGAACTTGGCAAGCCCCGCGACCTGGCCAAGGTCTTCGACACGGTGGACTACGCCAAGTGGAAGTCATTCCGCGAGTCGGAAGACGCCCGCTATGTGGGCCTGACCGTGCCTCGCTTCCTGGGCCGCCTGCCCTACGACCCCAAGGAAGGCACCAGCACCGAAGGCTTCAACTTCGTCGAAGAGGTCGATGGCAGCGACCACAGCCGCTACCTGTGGGTCAACACCGCTTACGCCATGGGCACGCGGCTGACCGACGCCTTTGAGCAGTACGGCTGGTGCGCCGCCATCCGTGGCGTTGAGGGCGGTGGCCTGGTCGAAGACCTGCCCACGCACACCTTCAAGACCGACGATGGCGAGATCGCCCTGAAGTGCCCGACCGAAGTGGCCATCACCGACCGCCGCGAGAAGGAACTCAGCGACCTGGGCTTCATCCCCCTGGTGCATTGCAAGAACACCGACTACGCCGCCTTCTTCGGTGCCCAGTCGGCTCAGAAGGCCAAGAAGTACGACAGCGATGCGGCCAACGCCAATGCTGCCCTGTCGGCTCAACTCCAGTACATGTTCGCGGTCTGCCGCATTGCGCACTACATGAAAGCCATGATGCGCGACAAGGTGGGCAGCTTCGCCAACACGCTGGACGTCGAGCGCTATCTGCACAACTGGCTGATGCAGTACGTGGTGGATGCGCAGGACGCCTCTCAGGAGATCCGCGCTCAGAAGCCGCTGCGTGAAGCCAGCGTCGAAGTCAGCGAAGTCCCGGGGCGCCCCGGCTCGTACCGCGCGGTGGCTTTCGTGCGCCCGCACTACCAGCTGGACGAACTGTCGGTGTCGCTGCGTCTGGTTGCCGAGCTGCCGCAAGGCTCGAAGTGACCTTTCCCACCAGCTCGACCGCGGGTGGAGGCACCTGCGGGGGCACAACAACACAGGAGTGAGTCATGAAAGACATTTACATCAAGTTCGGCAAGCCGCTGAACGGCAAGGAAATCAAGGGCGAATCGCGTGATGCCGGTGCTGGCACCCAGCACGCTGCGCCCTGGTTCGAAGCCATCAGCTGGAACCACATCATCCGCCAGCCCAAGTCGGCGACGGCATCGACCGCCGGTGGCCACACCGCCGAGCGCTGCGAGCACGGCGAAATGATCTTCACCAAGGACCTGGACCTGGTCAGCCCCCAACTGTGGGAAGCCTGCTCGGCTGGCACGCTGTACGACGACGTGGAAATCCACTTCATGCGCGCCAACGGCACGAATGACCGCGTGCTGTACCTCAAGATCCAGTTGAAGAAAGTGCTGATCTCGCAGGTGGTGCCTCAGGTCGAGTCGGAAGGCCTGCCGACCGAAACTTTCGGATTGCGCTACTCCGCTGTCCAGTGGACCTACACCCAGCAGACCATGGATGGCAAGTCCAAGCCGGGGCAGGTCGCTTCCTGGAGCCTGGCCACCAACAAGGCTGCGTTCGACGCGCCGAACTGAGTATGACCTGAGTCAGGTGTCGAACCTGGGGGTCGGTGTGTGCCCCAGGTGATCAGGTTGTTGCATCCGGCGGATGGTGCGTCGGATGCTTTTTTTCTTCCCCTGGAGCCCTGGATGTCATCCTCCTTGCGGATCCGTCGCAGCCTGTTCGATCGCCTCTTGGGTGCGCATCAGGAAGTGCCAGATGGCGTGATGCCCACGTACACGATCGACCAGTTGCGTGACGCCGTGGCGGCAGATCTGGAGCGTCTGCTGAACACGCGCACGGCGCTGCATGCCGACAGCGCATCCTTGGGGGCCCACGCGCGCCGCTCGGTGCTGAGCTTCGGTGTGCGCGATTTCGCCTCTCGGGTGCTGGCCAGTTCCGAGGACCAGCGCCACATCGCGCGCAGCCTGACCCAGGCCATCGAGCGCCACGAACCCCGCCT
>CAIQIL010000404.1 GCA_903871865.1 uncultured Burkholderiales bacterium | reverse complement strand
GGCGGCCACATCGCGCGCAAGCGTTTCGGCCAGAACTTCCTGGTGGACCAGGGCGTGATCGCCGAGATCGTCCGCGCCATCGCGCCCAAGCCGGGCGAAGCGCTGGTCGAAATCGGCCCGGGCCTGGGGGCGCTGACCGACCCGGTGGTCGAGCGTTGCGAGAAGCTCACCGTGGTCGAACTCGACCGCGACCTGGCGGCACGCCTGCGCAAGCGTCCCGAGCTCGACGTGATCGAGTCCGACGTGCTGAGGGTGGATTTCGCCCAGCTCGCGCGCGAACGCGGCGTCAAGCTGCGCATGATCGGCAACCTGCCCTACAACATCTCCAGCCCCATCCTCTTCCACCTGCTGCCTTGCGCCGACGTGGTCGTGGACCAGCACTTCATGCTGCAAAAAGAGGTGGTGGACCGCATGGTGGCCACGCCCGGCCACAAGGACTACAGCCGCCTGAGCGTGATGCTGCAGTGGCGCTACGACATGGAATGCGTGGTCGATGTGCCGCCGGGTTCCTTCGACCCGCCGCCGAAGGTGAACTCCGCCGTGGTGCGCATGACGCCGCTGGCCGAAGTGCCCGACGTCGACCCCAAGGTGCTGGAAGCGATGGTGGCGGTGGCCTTCTCGCAGCGCCGCAAAATCCTGCGCCACACCCTGGGCGCCTGGATCACGCAGCAAGGCATCAGCACCGACTTCGACCTGCAGCGCCGCGCCGAAGAAGTGCCCGTGGCCGAGTACCTGGCCCTGGCCGCACAGGTCAGAAAACCGGCATGAAAACCTACCTGGTGGGCGGTGCCGTGCGGGACCGCCTGCTCGGGCGACCGGTGGGTGACCGAGATTGGGTCGTCGTTGGTGCCACGCCGCAGGACATGCTGGACGCGGGCTTCCGCCCCGTCGGCAAAGACTTCCCCGTCTTCCTGCACCCCGACACCGGCGAAGAACACGCCTTGGCCCGCACCGAACGCAAAAGCGGCCACGGCTACCACGGCTTCACCTTCCACACCTCGCCCGAGGTCACGCTGGAAGACGACCTGGTGCGGCGCGACCTCACCGTCAACGCCATGGCCGAAGATGCCGACGGCACCGTCATCGACCCCTGGGGCGGCCAACGCGACCTGGCCGCGCGGGTGCTGCGCCACGTTTCGCCGGCCTTCGCCGAAGACCCGGTGCGCATCCTGCGCCTGGCGCGCTTCGCCGCCCGCTTCCACGATTTCAGCGTGGCCCCCGAAACGCTGCAGCTCATGCGCGAGATGGTGGCTGCCGGCGAGGTGGACCACCTCGTGGCCGAGCGCGTCTGGCAGGAGCTGGCCCGCGGCCTGATGGAAGACCGCCCCTCGCGCATGTTCGAGGTGCTGCGCGACTGCGGCGCCCTGGCCCGCCTGCTGCCCGAGGTCGATCGCCTGTGGGGCGTGCCGCAGCGCGCCGACTACCACCCGGAAGTGGACACCGGCGTGCACCTGATGATGGTGCTCGACATGAGCGCCCGCCTGCAAGCCTCCCTGCCCGTGCGTTACGCCTGCCTGGGCCACGACCTCGGCAAAGGCACGACCCCGCCCGACGTGCTGCCCCGCCACATCGGCCACGAAGGTCGCAGCGCCCAGCTGCTCAAGGCCGTGGGCCAGCGCCTGCGTGTGCCCACCGACTGCCGCGAACTGGCCGATGTGGTCGCGCGCGAGCACGGCAACATCCACCGCAGCAGCGAATTCGGCGCAGAGGCCGTCTTCCGCTTGCTGGAACGCTGCGATGCCATCCGCAAACCCCAGCGCCTCCACGAGGTGCTGCTGGCCTGCGAGTGCGACGCCCGCGGCCGCCTGGGCTTTGCCGACCATGCTTACGCGCCGGGCCCGCGCCTGCGCCAGGCCCTGGACTGCGTGCTGGCCGTGGACACCGCCGCCGTGTCTGCGCAAGCCCTCGCACAGGGATTGACAGGCCCCGCCATCGGCCAGCGCATCGCGCAAGCCCGGCTGCACGCGCTGACGCAGCATCTCGGCACGCGCTGAGGTGGGCGGGGTTCACGCCCAGGCGCCCAATTCTGCAAAATCTGCAACAAAGCCACGTCAAGGCACCGCCTCGGCCTCATGCCTTTGGCCGACGTGCCGATAAGGCCGGGTGAATGGCGTGAAAACTCCCGGGACATCGACATGACTGCATTGAGACAACTGAGCATCGGCGGCCGCCTGGCGGCTGCTTTCCTGATGGCCTGCCTGTTGGTGTTGCTCACCGGTGGCGCTGGCTTGCTGAGCATGTCCCGCATGGGCGACAGCGCCGACGACGTCAGCGGCAACTGGCTGCCCAGCGTGCAAGTGCTGTCGCGCATCGACGCCACGGTCAACACCGAGCGCCGCGCGCTGATGCGCCACATCCTGGAAACCGATGCAGCGGCCAAGGCCACGCAGCTCAAGCGGATCGATGACATCCGCACCCAAACGCTGCCCACCCTGCTCAGCGAATACGAGCCCATGATCAGCTCGCCCGAAGAACGCGCCCTGTTCCAGGACATCCGCACCCAGCTGGACGCTTACCACGCCACCGTGGACCCGGTGCTGGCCCAGTCCAACCGAGGTGACGAGGGCTTGGCAGAAGCCCGCCAGTTGCTCAACGGTGCGTCCAGCAAAACCTACCTGGCGCTGGCCGCCACCCTGGAGAAGGACACCAAGCTGAACGCCGAAGGCGCTCGCCAAGCGGTGAAATCGGCCCATGCAGCCTACCGCCAGGCCCAGTGGACGACGGCGGGCGTGCTGGTCGCAGGCATGCTGGTTTGCGCCACCATGGCGCTGCTGATCACCCGCTCCATCACCCAGCCGCTGAACGACGCCGTGCGCCTGAGCCAGGCCGTGGCCGAAGGCGACCTCAGCCGGCAGCTGCAGGTGTCCGGCAAGGACGAACTCAGCGCCTTGGGCGAGACGCTCAACACCATGAGCCGCAACCTGTCGTCCCTGATCGGCCGCATCCGCAGTGGCACCGAATCCATCGCCACCGCCTCGGCGCAGATCGCCCAGGGCAACGCCGACCTGTCGGCCCGCACCGAACACCAGGCCGCCAGCCTGCAGGAAACCGCCGCCTCCATGCAACAGATGGACGACACCGTGCGCGGCAACTCCGACAACGCGCGCCAGGCCAACCAGCTGGCGCTGCAAGCCACCCAGGTGGCCACGCAAGGCGGTCAGGACGTGGGCCATGTCGTGGCCACGATGTCGGCCATCCAGGACTCCAGCCGCCGCATCGCCGACATCATCGGCGTGATCGACGGCATCGCTTTCCAGACCAACATCCTCGCGCTGAACGCGGCGGTGGAAGCCGCCCGGGCCGGCGAGCAGGGCCGCGGCTTCGCGGTGGTGGCCAGCGAGGTGCGCTCGCTCGCACAGCGCAGCGCCAATGCCGCCCGCGAGATCAAGGGCCTGATCACCGACAGCGTGGAAAAGGTGGAGATGGGCACCAGCCAAGTCAACCAGGCCGGTCAGACCATCGACGATGTGGTGCTGCAGGTGCGCAAGGTCAACGACCTGATCGCCGAGATCAGCTCATCGAGCACCGAGCAAAGCCAGGGCGTCGGCCAGATCAACTCGGCCGTGAACAACCTGGATCAAACCACGCAGCAGAACGCCGCGCTGGTGGAAGAAACCTCGGCCGCCGCAGAGAGCTTGAGGCAGCAGGCCCAGCAACTGGCACAGGCGGTGTCGGCCTTCAAGACCACAGCCTGAGCGACGTCGATCGTCGCATCACCCAGCAAAAAGCCCCCGTCCCGGGAGGGACAGGGGAAAACAGACAGAGAGATCGAGAGAGAGAAAACGGAAACGAGCTCAGTCGGCTTGCTTGCGCAAGAAGGCCGGGATCTCGATTTCGTCCATGCCATTGCTGGCCAGGGCATCGACCTTGGCAGCGGCTTGGGTGCGACCCGAACGCCACACGCTGGGCGTGTTCATGCCGCTGAAATCGCTGGCGTGGCCCATGCCGATCGACGAACCCGCGGCGCTGGCGCCACCGTGTGCGGCCATGTGGCCCACGGGCTGGGTCAGCACCGGGATGTTGTCGGTGCCGGTGCGAGCGAAGACCTGCGTGGCCGGGGCGCTGTGCACCACGGTCATCGGGGTTTGCGCGCGGCGGGTGCCGCTCAGGCCGGTGGCGATGACGGTGACGCGCAGCTGGTCGCCCAGGGACTCGTCGTATGCCGTGCCGTAGATGACGTGGGCGTCTTCGGCGGCGTAACGGCGGATGGTGTTCATCGCGTTGCGCGACTCGCTCAGCTTGAAGTTGGACTTGCCCGCAGCGATCAGCACCAGCACGCCACGCGCGCCGGACAGGTCGATGCCTTCCAGCAGCGGGCAGGCCACGGCGGCTTCGGCGGCCTTGGTGGCGCGGTCCGGACCCGAGGCGGTGGCCGTGCCCATCATGGCCTTGCCGGGCTCGCTCATCACGGTCTTGACGTCTTCGAAGTCGACGTTCACCAGGCCGGGGATGTGGATGATGTCGGAGATGCCGCCCACGGCGTTCTTCAGCACGTCGTTGGCCTTGCTGAAGGCTTCTTCCTGGGTGATGTCATCGCCCAGCACTTCCAGCAGCTTCTCGTTGAGCACCACGATCAGGGAGTCGACATTGGCCTCCAGTTCGTTGAGCCCCGTGTCGGCCTGCTTCATGCGACGGTTGCCTTCGAATTCGAAAGGCTTGGTCACCACGCCCACGGTCAGGATGCCCATGTCCTTGGCCACGCGGGCGATCACGGGTGCCGCACCGGTACCAGTCCCACCGCCCATGCCGGCGGTGATGAAGACCATGTGCGCACCATCCAGCGCCGCGCGGATCTGGTCGGTCGCCTCTTCGGCGGCGGCTTTGCCCGCTTCCGGTTTGGCACCAGCACCCAGGCCTGAATTGCCCAGTTGCAGTTGCATCTCGGCACTGGAGCGCAGCAGCGCTTGCGAGTCGGTGTTGGCGCAAATGAACTGCACGCCTTGCACGCCTTGCGAGATCATGTGCTCGACCGCGTTACCGCCGCCACCTCCCACACCGATCACCTTGATCTGTGTGCCCATATCGAAGTTGTCGATCATCTCGATTGCCATGTCGTACCTCTTTTTTAATCAAGCAGTTGCCAATTGAAATCGTACCAAGTTCGGCGCTTAAAAATTGCCGACGAACCAATCTCTCACACGACCAAACAAGGTCTGAACAGACCCGGCTTGCTGTGCCGCCTTCATCCCGCGCATGCGCGCGAGTCTTGCTTCTTCGAGCAAACCCATGACCGTGGCCGAGCGAGGGCTGGCCACCATGTCGTGCAGTGCGCCTGAGTACAAGGGCGTGCCCTTGCGCACAGGCTTGAGGAAGATGTCTTCGGCCAGTTCGACCATGCCCGGCATCACCGCCGAGCCACCGGTCAGCACAATGCCGGAGGACAACAATTCCTCGTAGCCGGACTCGCGGATCACCTGATGGACCAGCGAGAAAATCTCTTCTACCCGCGGCTCGATCACGCCAGCCAAGGCCTGGCGCGAGAGCATGCGCGGGGCGCGGTCACCCAGACCGGGCACCTCGACCTGTTCATTGGGATCGGCCAGCAATTGCTTGGCCACACCGAAGTCCACCTTGATGTCTTCGGCATCCTTGGTGGGCGTGCGCAAGGCCATGGCACTGTCACTGGTGATCAAGT
>CAIQIL010000403.1 GCA_903871865.1 uncultured Burkholderiales bacterium | reverse complement strand
GCGATGTTGACGATGCGGCCCCAGTTCTTGGCGCGCATGCCCGGGATGGCCAGGCGCATGGTGTGGAAGGCCGAGCTCAGGTTGATGGCCAGGATGGCATCCCACTTCTCGACGGGGAAGTCCTCGACATTGGCCACGTGCTGGATGCCCGCGTTGTTGACCACGATGTCCACGCCGCCGAAGTTGGCCTGGGCGTAGGCGAACAAGGCTTCGATCTCCGCGGGCTTGCTCATGTCCGCGCCGTGGTAGCCCACCTTGATGCCGTGGGCCTTGCCCGCCTCGGCCACAGAAGCCTTGGGCGCATCGACATCGCCAAAGCCGTTCAGAATGATGTTCGCGCCTTGGGCTGCGAGCTTTTCCGCAATGCCCAGGCCGATCCCGCTGGTGGATCCGGTCACAAGGGCAGTTTTTCCGTTCAACATCTGGACCTCCGGTTCGCTTGAAGAAACAACGTGAAGAAACACAATGGTGACTGGAACCATTATCTGACGATGCCTGAGGACGACGATGCAAAGTGCTGAAAACTTGACCCCGAGCCCATCGCTGCACCACGTGAGCTGCCCGGGTGCCAGCCGCACCGATGCGCAGGCCCACCGCATGACCTACTGGCGCTGGGGCGATGCCGCCAACCCGCGCGTGCTGATCTGCGTGCATGGCCTCAGCCGCCAAGGCCGTGACTTCGACACCCTGGCGCGCGAACTCAGCCAGCACTACCAGGTCATCTGCCCCGATGTGGTCGGCCGCGGCCATTCCGACTGGCTGGCCGATGCCAAGGGCTACCAGATCTTCACCTACGCGTCCGACATGGTCGTGCTGCTGCAACATCTGCGCGCCTCGCTTGGGCTGACGCCTGAGCAGGTGCTGGACATCGACTGGGTCGGCACCTCCATGGGCGGCCTGATCGGCCTGGGTTTCTCGTCGGTGCCGCCCCAAGTGTCGGGGGTGCGCCTGCGCCGCTTTGTGCTCAACGACGTGGGGCCGCGCCTGCGCGTCGAGGCCCTGCAGCGCATCGGCGACTACCTGGGCCGTCCGCTGCGTTTTGCCAGCGAGCAGGAAGCGGCCGATTACCTCTGGAGCATCTCTGCCGGCTTCGGCCCGCACACGCCCGAGCAGTGGCTGGCCTTGTCGCGGCCGCTGCTGCGTCCCGCGCCCGACGGCGACGGTCTGGTGCTGCACTACGACCCCGCCATCGCCGAACCCTTCAAAGGCTTCAGCGCCGAAAGCGCGGCCAGTGGCGAGGCCGCCGTCTGGCAGGTCTATGACGCGCTCAAGTGCGAGGTCCTGCTCATGCGCGGCGCCAACTCCGACCTGCTTGACGCCGACACGGCCCGCGAGATGTCCCAGCGCGGCCCGAAAGCGCGCCTGGTCGAGTTCGAGGGCGTGGGCCATGCGCCGACCTTGATGGCGCCCGACCAGGTGAACGTGGTCAAGGAGTTCCTGCTGGCATGAAGACCGCTTCCCTGGACGTCCAGGCCCCCGAGGCCCGCAGCGCTGCGCACGCGGCCATCGTCGATCTGGCTGCGGTCAGCCAGATGGCAGAGGACGACGTTGCCGCGGGCGCTTTGGCCAGCCAGCACAGCATGCTGCAGCGCGCACGTGCGTTCGCCGAGCCCTTGCTCACCGCCCAGCGTTTCGACACGGGCGAAGACGCCCTGGCCCATGCCGACGGCGTCAGCGCCATCCTGCAGGGCGTGGGGGCGTCGCCCTCGCTGCGCGCCGCGGCCTACCTCGTCTATGCCAGCGACTACCTGGCGCAGCCACAGGACGTGCTGACCCGCGCCTTCGGGCCCGATGCGGCGGCCTTGGCTGCACACACCGTCAAGCTCGTGCAGGTCCAGCGCAATGCGCGCGACACCCTGTCGAACGAGGCCGATGCGCCGCTGGACGCGCAACAGGTCGAGCGCATCCGCAAGATGCTGCTGGCCTTCTCGCGCGATTTGCGCGTCGTGCTGCTGCGCCTGGCTTCGCGCCTGCAGACCTTGCGCTTTCACGCAGAAACCAAGCAGCCGTGCCCGCGCACGCTGGCCCGCGAGTCCCTGCAGATTTTTGCCCCGCTGGCCAACCGCCTGGGCATCTGGCAGATCAAGTGGGAGCTGGAGGACCTGTCCTTCCGCTTCCTGATGCCGGATGCGTACCGCGACATCGCCAAGTCTCTGCATGAGAAGCGCCTCGAGCGCGAGCAGCACATCGAACAGGTGCGCCTGCAATTGCTGAGTGCCTTGCAAGAGGCAGG
>CAIQIL010000402.1 GCA_903871865.1 uncultured Burkholderiales bacterium | reverse complement strand
GTGGACAGCACTTCGAACTGCTTTTCGCCATCGACGTCGGCGATCTCAATGATGGACACGTCGAAGGTGCCACCGCCCAGGTCGTACACGGCGATCTTGCGGTCACCGGCGCCGTGCTTGTCCAGACCGAAGGCCAGGGCCGCGGCGGTGGGCTCGTTGATGATGCGCTTGACGTCCAGACCGGCGATGCGGCCGGCGTCCTTGGTGGCCTGGCGCTGGGCGTCGTTGAAGTAGGCGGGCACGGTGATGACGGCCTCGGTGACTTCTTCACCCAGGTAGTCTTCGGCGGTCTTCTTCATCTTGCGCAGCACTTCGGCCGACACTTGGGGCGGTGCGTACTTCTTGCCGCGCACTTCCACCCAGGCGTCACCATTGTCGGCTGCGGCGATGGTGAAGGGCATCAGGTCGATGTCCTTTTGCACTTCCTTCTCGGTGAACTTGCGGCCGATCAGGCGCTTCACTGCGTACAGCGTGTTGCGCGGGTTGGTCACGGCCTGGCGCTTGGCCGAGGCGCCGACGAGGATCTCGCCGTCTTCCTGGTAGGCGATGATGGACGGCGTGGTGCGTGCACCTTCCGAGTTCTCAATCACCTTGGTGGTGTTGCCTTCCATGATGGCCACGCACGAGTTGGTGGTGCCCAGGTCGATGCCGATGATCTTGCCCATGAGGGTGCTCCTAAGGAATCTGTGAATCTGTGGTGTGCCCGGCGGCCTTCAGCGTTTGGCGCTGTTGGGCGCTGTCTGGCGGATTGACCGGGCGGTGCTTGATCTGGATGTGCGAACGACTGCAGCGATTTCAAGAGGCGTTTGTGAAAGCCTTGTCAAAAAAAGGGCTTCCAGCCTCGCTCACTTCGGTGCGGCCACCGTGACCAGGGCGGGGCGCAGCACGCGGTCCGCGATCAGGTAGCCTTTTTGCAGCACGCCGACCACGGTGTTGGCTTCCTGCTCGGCCGGGACCATGCTGATGGCCTGGTGGATGTTGGGGTCGAACTTGGTGCCGGCGGCCGGGTTCAGCTCGATGACCTTGTTGCGCTCCAGGGCCGAGGCCAACTGGCGCAGGGTGGCGCTCACGCCTTCCATGACGGTGTCGACCGGGGTGTCAGGCTTGGCGGTGTGGGTGGCCAGGGCGGCTTCGAGGCTGTCGCGCACGGGCAGCAGGCTTTCGGCGAAGGATTCCACGGCGAACTTGCGGGCCTTGCTGATTTCCTCTTCGGCACGGCGGCGGATGTTTTCGGCTTCGGCCTTGGCGCGCAGGTAGGCGTCGGACACCTCGGTGTGCTTGGCTTGCAGCTCGGCGAGCTGTTGCTCCAGCGTCAGCGGGCTGGCTTCAGCGCCTGCGTCGGCGTGTTCGGGCGTGGGGGTGGTCTCGCTCATGGTGGCAGGTGTGTCAGACAGGTTGTCGTGGGGCGCGCCTTGCGCGGGTCTGCGGCGGCAAATTGGGGTGCGGGGGCGGAATGCAAGTCCCGCCGAAGGGCGAAAATGTAACCGAAGCGTGGGGCCGCCGGCCCCTCACTCGTCCGCGCTGACGGACCAGCGGTCCCAGTCGGCCAGTTGGCGGCGGTCGCGCTTGGTGGGGCGGCCGTGCTCGATGGCATCTGCGGGCTCGGACGACATCCGCCGGCGTTCGGCCGCTTCGGCCCGCGCGGCGGTGCTTTCGGGCGTTTAGGTGTAAAGCCGCTGTGCCTGGGGCGCGGGGCCGCGCACGGTGCTCAGGGCCTGGACGACGACGGTGCGCACCACGACGGCCTGGCCGCTGCCCTGGCGCACACAGAGCACGTCGCCGGCCTTGAGTTCGCGCGAGGCCTTGGCCACCTGCTCATTGACCTGCACGCGGCCTTTGTCGATGTCGTCGGCGGCCAGGCTGCGGGTTTTGTAGAAGCGTGCCGCCCACAGCCATTTGTCCAGGCGCAGGCGCTCGGTCAGGCCGGGGAGGGGGCGGTCGTCGTCGGTCGTCATGGTGCGGGGGCTGGGGATGTCACTGTCGGTGCTGCCGGGCGAGGAAGCGTGCCGGGTCCAGCGCGTCCCGCAATTCTGCTTCGACCGGGCAGGCAGAGCCAGTCACCCAGTGCGCGAGAAGCTCCCCGGCCAGCGCCGCCCAGGTGATGCCGCGCGAGCCCAGCCCGCTGATCACGCAGAGGCTGCCTTGGGTTTGGCCGTCCAGGCTGTGGCGCTCGCGGGGCAGCATGCGCGCTTGTTCGCGCCGTGTGTGCTGCGATGCGGCCAGGCGGTCGGCATGCCAGGGCAGGGCGCCGACCAGGGGCAGGCGGTCGGGCGTGGTGGCGCGCCAGCCAACGCGGCCGGCCAGGCTTGGGGTGTCGATGGGCGGCGGTGAGTTGCCATCGCCGCTGTCATCGCCATGCTCACCGCCACGCCAGGCGCCCAGCCTTTCGGCCTGCCGCAGGTTGTGCCGGTGATCGGTTTCCCGCACGTCGGGATGCGGGTCGTGGTGCTGGGTGGTGGCGCCGCACAGCAGGCGGCCACCCAGCAAAGAGAGCGCGTAGCCGCCACCGGCCACCGGCAGGCGGGGCAGGGCGATGTGGGGCGCGGCGCGGGTGTCGGTCACCGGCGGCAGCACGGTGATTTGCCCCCGCACCGTGCTCATCGGCAAGGGGGCCGTGGCCTGGGCGGGCGGCAGGGTGTCCAGCAGGGCCTTGGCCTGC
>CAIQIL010000401.1 GCA_903871865.1 uncultured Burkholderiales bacterium | reverse complement strand
TCGCCCACCCCGGCGTGGGCCGCAGCCACTTCACCCCCACGGCGCCGGCCCTGCACTTCACGGTGCGTGGCGCTCCCCTGACCCAAGGGGCCACACGCACCTTCGTGCTTTGCCACGGCCTGGGCACCGACCACATGGTCTGGGACGCGCTGGCCAACGCGCTGGTCGCGGCCTGGCCGGGCGCCCGCGTGGTCTGCTTCGACCTGCGCGGCCATGGCCTGAGCGACGCCCCCACCAACGCCTGCACGCTGGCCGACCTGGTGGCCGACGCCCACCACCTGCTCGACGCACTCGGTGCCCCGGCGGACACCGGCACCGGCACCGGCACCGGCACCGCCAGCGGCCCCATCACCTGGATCGGCCACGGCCTGGGCGGCACCATCGGCCAAGCCCTGGCCGCGCAAAGCCCCTCCCGCCTGGCCGCGCTGGTGCTGGCCCACACGCCCGCATCCACGACGCCTGCCTCATTGACGCCGTTGAGCGCCCTGACCCGCGATGGCGCCGCCACCGACGCAGCGACCCGCGAGGCCCAGGCCGACGCCGTCATGGCGCACTGGTTCAGCGAAGACTTCCGCCAGGCTCAAGCCGCCACCGTGGCCCGCTGGCGCCGCCGCCTGCTGAGCGCACCGCTGTCGGGCCTGGCCCTGCACCCCGCGGCCGTGGCCGCCGCACAGGCCCAGCCCACCACGGCGCTGACGGCACCGCTGCCGACCCTGGTCATCACGGGTGCGCTCGATACCGACGCCCCACCCACCGAGGCCCGCCAGCACCTGCTGCGCCACCCCGGCGCCGCCCTGGTGCTGCTGCCCGACGCCGGCCACCTGGGCATGCTGGAGCAGCCGACCCTCTTCCAGGCCTCGGTCTTGCCCTGGTTGGCCTCGCTCGCCCAGCCCTGACACAAGGCCATCGCGCCACACGCCGAGGCTTGCGCGCAAGCCCTGGGGTGTCGCGCGCCGCCCCTCCATGGCGGCGCGCAAGGCTGTCCGAGCGGCGTGCCGCTCACCCGGTGCGGGACGCCGCTGTGGCGCAGTGGCGCGCCGAGCGCCTGTGCTTCGACCGCCGCACGGTGCGCGTCAACGTCCAGCCCTTGGGGCTTGCGTGCCGGGCTTTGCGCCCCGCGCACCGCACCGATCGGCTCGGTGCGCCCAAGCCCTGAGCCTCGGCCGCAAAGCCATGTGCGCGGCGCGCCGCTGACAGGGCCCGGCGCGCGACGGCGGGCAGGCGGCGTGCCGCAGCGGGATGGCGGCGCGCGGCTCCAGCAGCGCGACAGGCCGCGCCAACGCGGCGACAAGCGGCGGTTTGAACTCGGCAGACGGCTGCAGGAGCCCGCCACGCCGAGCCGCTTGGGCGGCACACGCAGCCCGGCGCCTGGCCTTTGCGGCTCACCGGCCCGCGCATGAAGCATGGCGCGGCACATCCCAGCATCGACGACCCAAGCCGAACACGCCCCCCCAGACGCGCACCACACCCAAAGCAGTTCGTTACTTCTTGTCTTTGCCCGGAAGTCGTGGCCCTGATAGATTGCCCCCACACAAAATTCAGGGGGCAGCCATGCGGCCTTTCATCGTGTTGGGCGACCGCACAGACCATGGCGGCGTGGTCATCGGCTCAACGCAAACCACGGACACCTTCGGCCAGCGCCTGGCGCGCGTGGGCGACCAGGTCACCTGCCCGAAAAAAGGGCACGGCACCACCGTCATCGTCACGGGTGATCCCACCATGATCGTGGATGGCGCCCCTGTGGCGCGCCACGGCGACAAGTGCGCATGCGGCGCCACCTTGATTTCCAGTCAGGTGGTGTCTGGGGTCAGTGAAGGCCCAGGCAGCCAATTTTCCGCCACCGTCCGAGCCTCAGTGAATCCTCTCGCACCTCGTCCCATCGCAACCGCTGCCAAGCCTTTGGGCTTTGACGACCGGTTTCGCTTGATCGATCAAGACACACACAGTCCACTGCCCCACACCGCATACGCCATCCGACGCGCATCAGGCAGCATTGAGCACGGCATCACCGACCACCACGGTGACACACACTTGCTATCGGCCCAGGCCGAGGCCGAAACCATCGACATCCATGTCTGATCGCACGCTGCCCCACACCCTCACATCCCCCAGTGGCAAGGTGCTCCAATGGCGGGCCAAAAGAACCACCACAGCGACAAAGGATGCAGCAGCCAAAGTTGTGACAGTGCCAATGTCGCAGCAGCTCAGGGCGGATGCCAACCGTGCGTTGCTCACACATCCCAATGTGAAGGCCTTCCTTTCCATGATCGGCAAATCGGAAGGCGGTGATTGCCACGCCAAATACGGCTGGCATCCAGGTGCCACTGAATTGACCTTCACAGACGAATCGACACACCCTGGGTTTGGTCACAAGCACCTGTCTTCTGCATCAGGCCTGTATCAGATCAACCGTGCATGCTGGCAAGAACATGGGGTCAAAGCACAGGGCCTCACTGATTTTTCACCCGCAACACAAGACTTGATCGCAGTGCAAGCGATGCGATACAGGAAAGCGTTGGATGACGTGATTGCGGGCCGATTGCAATCGGCCATTGACGCCCTGAAGAAAAACGAATGGGTTTCTTTCCAAGTGCACTCCTGCGACGAACTCGCGCATTGGTTTGCGCAGGCCGGTGGGGTCATTGCGCCATGAAGCGCTGCGTGATCGCATTGGCGTTGGCCCAAAGCCTCGGCACGGCATGGGCAAGCTCAACCACCATCGACACCCGGTATTACCCACCCGACCCAGACGCCGTTGACGCCGCCACCTTGCCCAGAGTGACGCCAAGACTGCACAGCGGCGCCCCCTTCCTTGTCGCTCGCCGTGCATTGCTCAAGGCCGGCTGGCAGCCGGTCAACCTGAAACAGCATTGGGTTGCCGACGAACCCACAGATTGCGGCCTGCTGGAATGCGCCTTGCACCGCCGAGGCATCGTGGAACTTGAAGGCTGCCCTACAGACAAGCCCGTCTGCGTTTTTTACTACCGCAAACAGAACGCTTGGCTCCAGGTGATGGCCACCGGCGAAGCCATGTCCGACCTCCGGGTGTACTTCTGGGCACATCAGGCGCCCGAGGGCCAAGCATCCACAGCCTGTCAGCCTGCCTTGAACGACTTCCTTGAACGCCGGGAAATCTGCGATCACCTGCGCGGAGAGATCCCCGAGCCGGACGACCCCGATGGCCTGCAAGCGGCCATCGCGGCCATCAACCAGCACTGCCAGGGCACCGATGAGGCGCTGCGCCGCATGAAAGCACGCTGCGCCTCAGACCCAGACGCCATGGCACGGCTGAACGCGCTGGCGCCGCGGATCGAGCGCAAGACACCCCATTGAAGACGGGGTCGAGCGGCCGATCCCCCTGGGTAACTCACCTCAATCCAGCACCACCGCGCCAGCCTCGGGGTAAAGGCGAGGGAACAGCATCGACAAGGCGTCCAGGGGGAAGCCGATGCGCACCTGACCTTTGGGCGAGTCGCTCTGGAGCAAGCCGTCGTCGAGCATGGCCTTGAGTGCCTTGCGGCCCGTGCGCTCGCCCAGGCCCGTCATCTGCACGAAGTCACCCCGGCTCACGGGGCCGGCGATCATCACGTGCTGCAGGGGCAAGATGAGCTCTTTGCGGTAATCGCTGGCATTGGGCCTGAGGTCCTTGGCCGTTTGCGCGCGGAACACGATCAGCGCGGCGATGTGCTCCTTGATGCGCGCCAGGTCCAGGACTTGGGTCATGAAATCCACCTGGTCCTTGCACACGCCGATGAAGAAGCGACACCAATCGACCAGCATGCGCTCGCTGAGGTTGCCACGGCCATCGAGATCGCCATGGCGCGGCATGTCGGCCTCGGACAGGCGCAGGTAGTACTCGTCCTGCCTGCGCGCCAGACCGCGGTTGACCGACCAGAGCCCCCGCGTGAGGTGGTGCATCGCGCCGTGCAACTGAAGCCGGCAAGCCCGCCCGTTGCCGTCGATGAAGGGGTGCACCCAGAGCATGCGATGGTGCTGGCATGCCGCAGCCACCAGGAAACTCTCCAACGCCCAGGGCTTGGCGTAGGCATCGTCAGCGGCGCGCAAGAAACGCGGCACAGCGTGCGCGATGGGCGGCTGGTGGCGCTGCACAGCGACATCCTGCTGGCGCAGTTGGCCGGGCACGATCACCAGGCCATCCTCAGAGCTGCGGTCTTCCTGGCTGAGCCGGCTGTACAGCAGGTCGTGCGCCTTGACCAGCATCTCGCTGTGGAACGCCACAGCATGGGCCGCATCGCCGGCATCGGGGTGCTGCTGGCGCACCGATGGATGGGTCGCTGCATGCGCCAGCAGCGCCTCCAGTTCGGACTCCGCCTCGATGTGCGCCAGCGCCAGACGCTGCCGCTTGGCCACATCGGGTTTGTCAGAGAAGTCCTTGCGCAGGGCTTGCGCGATGTGGACCGGGTGGGTGCTCTGCCCTTCGATGCGGTTCGAGTAGTAGGAATTCATCGCGCGCGTGAGCTCGCGCAACTGAGAACGCGTTTCTTCGTTGGTGGCCGCCTGCAAGCGCAATGAGGCCTCGACCACCGGACGTGCCATGCGGCCGAGCTCGTCCAGGTGGTGGCCTGCCGGCATCAGGGGCAAGAACTGGTGTGGCTGGTCGTAGAAGGCGATGGGCGTGGCTTGGACGGACATGGGGGTGCGCACGATTGACGCCGGTTGTTTTGCCGATCTTTCTGCCGATCACTTTGCCGGCTTCCATGCCGCGATCCTAGCCTCAGACCCTTTTCATATCAAGCACTTGCATGAAAATCAACCCGTGCCTGAGGCCATCCAAGCGCAGATCTGCTCAGACCTTTGTGCCGATCTCTTTGCCGCACCGCTTCGGCGCTGGACCCTCTGCCGTCAGTGCACAAAAAAAAGGGCCCCTGTGGGGGCCCTTGGCGTTTCAGCGAAGCCCAGCTTGTGGCCGGCCTCACCCATCGATCACAGATCGCTCAAACGTCGAAGAACACGGTTTCCTTGCCGCCGTCCGGGGTGTCCTGGATGCGGATGTCGAAGCGGTACACCACCTCGCCGGCGCGCTGCTCGCGGGTGGCCAGCAGGGTCTTACGGCGCACTTCCCACTCGATGCCATTCAAGATGGGGTCGGTGGCGTTGGCCAGGTCTTCGTCACCAAAGTACAGGCGGGTGTGCAGGCCGGTGTTGATGCCGCGCGCGAACAGGATCAGGCAGATGTGCGGGGCTTGCGCCTGGCCGTTGGCACCCACCACCTGGCCGGGCTTGATGGTCTCGAAGCTGTAGACGCCGGTGTCGAAGTCGGCGCCGGTGCGGCCCCAGCCGCGGAAGGCGGGGTCGAGCGGCTTGTCCTGGCGGTCGGCCGGGTGGGCGTACTTGCCGGCCGCATTGGCCTGCCAGACCTCGATCAGCACGTCGCGCATCAGCGTGCCGCTGCCGTCGAACACGCGGCCTTCGACGCGGATGCGCTCGCCCAGGGTGGCGGGCTGCACCATCACGTTGCCGAAGTTGTTGTCGAAGATCTCGAAGCCGGCCTGTTGGGGCGCCAGGCCGATGTGCACGTAGGGGCCACCGGTCTGGGAGGGGGTCTCGGGGTAGCGGGTCAATTGCGTGGTCAATTGGATCGTCATCTCGTGGGCCCTCGTCTCAGTTCTCGAACCAGGTGGCGTTGCGGCCGCGCAGGGTGATGTCGAAGCGGTAGGTCAGGCTGTCCATCGGCTTGGCGTGGTCCTTGTCCAGCAGCGCGATCAGGCTGCGGATCTGCGACTCGCTGGGGATGGTCTTGATGATCGGGCACTCGGGGATGAGCGGGTCACCTTCGAAGTACAGCTGCGTGATCAGGCGCTGGGCCCAGCCGTCGCCGCTGACCGAGTAGTGGATGTGCGCCGGACGCCATTCGTTGATGCGGTTGCGCCAGGGGTAGGGACCGGGCTTGACGGTGCGGTAGACGTAGTGGCCGTTGGCATCGGTGAGCACACGGCCGCAGCCGCCGAAGTTCGGGTCCATGCTGCCGATGTACTGGTCCTTCTTGTGGCGGTAGCGACCGCTGGCGTTGGCCTGCCAGACCTCGACCAGGGCGTTGCGCACGGGCTGGCCGAACTGGTCGCGCACGAAGCCGTGCACCACGATGCGCTCGCCAATCGGCAGGCCATCCTTGGCGAAGTTGGTCAGCAGGTCGTTGTCCTTGGCGCCCAGCTCTTGCGGCTGGAACACCGGTGCGGTCATCTCCGACAGCGTGGGCAGGTTGGCGATCAGCGCGTTGCGCGGCGAGCGCAGGATGCTGGTCTTGTAGCCGGGGGTCAGCGCGGGCGGATGGGCTTCGCTGTCGCGCTGGACGAAGGGGCCAAGTGGGCCGCTCTGGCCGTCGATGGAGAGGATGTGGCTCATGTCTCGGTGCAATCTCTGTGGGTTGGATGGCGTGGGGGCACTGTAGGCAGTGGGGTGCGCGGTGGCAATTGAAGATTCGTCGGCGCAGCGATCACCAGGCGCTATATCTGGCAGCGCACCCGCCCTCACCCCTGCAGCAAGGCCAGCCGCTCCTGGCAGCGGTGGCGCCAGGCCAGGCCGGCATCGCGGATGACGTCCGACATCGCGGCCACGCGGGCCGACCCGAGCGCCGGCAGCGCCTGCGTGAACATGCCGACGGCTTCGGTGGCCGTGCCGGGCAGCACCCGCCCCACCAGCAGGCCCGAGGCCAGGTCGTGGCGCACGGTGCTCAGCGGCGTCAGCCAGACCGCCCCGCCTTGCAAGGCCATGGTGCGCGCCACGGGCACGACCAGGGTGTCGATGCCCTGCAGGTGCGAGGCAGGCCAGCCCAGGCTGGCGGCAAAAGCGTCGGCCACCTGGCGGATGCCGGTGCCGGGCAGGGGCATCACCACCGCGCCCTCCCAGCCGCGCCAGGCTTTCCAGGGCGCCTGGGCCAGCGGGTGCTCGGGCACCATCACGGCGATCAGGGGCTCGGCCCACAGGGGCTCGAAGCGCAGGGCCAGCATGCGGTCGGGCTCGGCCAGGCGGCCCAGCACGGCGTCCAGCTCACCGCGTTGCAACTGCGTCAGCAGCTCGTGGTTGCGCCCGGTCGCCACCTGCACCGCGCCTTGCATGCCGCGGCCACGCCAAGCCATGAGGATGTCGTGCACCAGCTCCACCGCCAGGGTGGGCAGCACGCCCAGGCGCACCGGCCCGGCATCGGTCTCGCTCACGCTGAGCAGGGCGTCTTCGAGCGCGGCCACGCCTTGGCTGGCATGGCGGGCGAAGCGCTCGCCAGCAGGCGTCAGGCACACGCCATGGCGCAGGCGCTGCACCAAGGGCTGGCCGACCACGTCTTCCAGCTCCTTGATGATCTGGGTGACGGCCGGCTGCGTGATGCTCAAGGCCTCGGCCGCCGCCTTCATGTTGCCGTGCGTGGCCGTGGCCAGCAGGCAGCGCACGTGCTGCAGGCGGATGCGGTGCACCAGGGGGGTGGCCATGGTGGGGGCAGCGCGGAGGGCGAACCTCAGCCCTGGCGCGCGCGCTTGAGGCGCATCTGGCCGGGCAGCGGCACCGAGCGTTGCAGCACGGTCTCGCCCAGCCACACGGCCGACTTGTGCGCCCGCTGCGCCACCGTGGCCGGCGGGATCTGCTGGTAGTCGTCGTTGAAGACTTCGAAGCTGTAGTCGCCGCGGTAGCCGATGCGGTCGAGCTTGCGCACCAGCTCGGCGACCTCGACGCTGTGCGCGCCCTCGCCAGGGAAGACGCGGAAGTGGCGCGCGGTGTTGATGCGCTCTTCGACCGAGCGGATCTCGTTCCACATGAAGTCGGCCAGCTGCACCAGGAAGATCTTGTCCGGGTCCACCTCGTCGAGCAGGTCCAGGTCGGTGCGGGTGGCGAAGGCGTGGAAGGAATCGACGCCCAGGCCGAGGTTGGGCATGTCGGCGCGGCAGACCGCGTCCCAGGCTTGCGGGAACTCGTTGATGGTGCGCCCCCAGGACAGGCCCTCGAAGGCCACCTTGATGCCGCGCGGCAGCGCCAGCATGGCCAGGCGGCGCAGGTCGGTGGCGATGGCGTCCATGTCGTCGGTGGCGTGCGTCGAGGTCGACGAGCACACCAGCAGCACCTTGGAGCCCACCGCCGAGCACAGCGCCAGCATGGCCTTGGCGATGTCCACCTTGTACTCGCGCAGGCCGCCGCTGAGGCCTTCGAAGTCGCGCAGCACCTGGAAGCCGGTCACGCGCAGGCCGCTGTCCTTGACGGCGCGGATGGCCGCCTCGACGCCGCCCTCGTGGCCGACGATGTCACGCGCGGACAGCATCACCTGGGTGAAGCCGGCCTCGCGCATGGCCTTGAGCTTGCCTTCCAGCGGGCCCGCCAGCGAGATGGTGTCCATCCCGAAGCTGTCAATGTTGCCGTTGAATTGGGTCATGCCGGATCCTTCGCGTCAGGCGCGTTCGCTGTGCACCAGCTCGAACGACAGCCCGAAGAGCTGGCCGGCCACCACCGCACCGCGGTCGCTGATGGGCGCACGCGCCGACTCCGAGAACAGCACGCCGCGCTGCTTGAGCTCGGCCACCGCGGCGGCCACGTCGGGCGTGCCCAGGCCGATGCGCTCGATGTACTCCTGGCCATCGGCCTCCAGCTCCAGGCCCGGCTCGGGCTCGACCAACTGGAAGTAGAAAGTGCCGCAGGGGCTGCGCAGCAGGCGGCCCTTGGGCAGGATGCCGAAGCGCGTCTGGTCGGGGATGGTGGTGAAGCCGAACAGCTCGGCGTAGAAGGCCGTCCAGTCCTCGGTGCGCTCCCAGCCGATGTACTGCACGGCGCCGAAGAAGTGCATCTGGGCCAGGGCAGCCGGGCGCTTGGACACACCGGGGATGGGCACGAAGTCCACGTCGTAGATCGAGAACTCCTTGTGGCGATCGACGAAGTAGATGCGGCTTGAGCCCACGCCGTGGATGGCGGGGATGTTGAGCTCCATCACCTCGACCTGCGTGGGCACGGCCCAGGCGCCCTTGTCCAGCGCACGGCGGTAGGCCAGGCTGGCGTCGCGCACGCGCAGCGCGATGGCGCCGATCACGGGGTTGCCCTGCGCACCGGCCAGTCGGCCATCGGCGGCGTCATGGGCGTTGACGATGATGTTCATGTCGCCCTGGCGGTAAAGCAGCACTTCGCGCGAGCGGTGGCGCGCCACCGGGTGGAAGCCCAGCGTCTCCAGCACCTGGCCCAAGGCCTGGGGCTTGGTGGTCAGGTACTCGATGAACTCGATGCCCTCCATGCCCAGAGGGTTGTCGGTGGCCTGCAGGCCTTCGCGTTGGGTGTGGTCAATCTGCATGGTGTGCTTTCCGGGAAATTCAGATCAGGCGTTCTTGGCACGGGCCACCAGGCCCTCGATGGCCAGGCGGTAGCCATCGACACCGAAGCCCACCACGATGCCGGCAGCGGCCGGCGACAGGTAGGAGTGATTGCGGAAGGGCTCGCGGGCGTGGACGTTGGAGATGTGCACCTCGATCACCGGCACGCCGGTGCCCTTGATGGCATCGTGCAGGGCCACCGAAGAGTGGGTGTAGCCACCGGCGTTGAAGACCACGCCGATCAGCTCGCCGGCGCGGTGGGCGCGGCCGGCCTCGTGCAGCGCGTCGATCAGCGCGCCTTCGTGGTTGCTCTGCAGGCAGGTGACCGTGTGGCCGTGCGGCTGGGCCGTGGCCAGGCACAGGGCCTCGACATCGGCCAAGGTGGCCGCGCCGTAGATGCCGGGCTCGCGCGTGCCCAGCAGGTTCAGGTTGGGACCGTTGAGGACCAGGATCGAGGCCATGCGTGCGTCTCCGTGGCGCGTGATCTGCGCGCCTGTTGTGGGGGATGGGCACCAGCCTATGCAAATTGAAGCCCCCCCACAAGCACATCAGCCCTCGATTGCGCGACAATCGCTCACGGCGCGCGACACGCGTCTGTTACTGGGGTTATCACGCATGGATGACAGCGACTTCCAGATCGCTCGCAAAGACCTGATCGAAAGCCTGGGCAAGGGCCTGTCGGTCATCGAAGCCTTCGACGACGAACACGTCCGGCTCACGCCCAGCGAGGCCGCGCGCCTCACCGGCATGACCCGCACCGCAGCCCGCCGCTACCTGCTCAGCCTGGTCCACTTCGGCTACGCCGGCACCGACGGCAAGCTGTTCTGGCTGACCCCGCGCGTGCTGCGCCTGAGCCAGAGCTACCTCGGGGCGGCCCGCCTGCCACGGCTGGTGCAGCCCTTCATCCAGCGCATCTCCATGCAGTGCGGCGAGACGGTCAACGTCAGCGTGCTCGATGGCCACGAGGTGGTTTACGTGGCGCGCAGCAACTCGCCGCGCGTGGTCTCGATCGGCTACCACACGGGTGCGCGGGCGCCGGCCCACGTGGTCACGCCCGGCATCGCCATGCTGTCCACCCTCACCGACGAGGCCCTGGACGAGTGGATCGCCGCCCACTCCTTCAGCGGCTTCACCTCCTACACCATCACCGACCGCGACACCTTCCGCGCCAACGTGCGGCACGCCCGTGTGCTCAACCACTGGATCACGCACCAGCAGTTCGACCTGGGCCTGAGCGGCGTGGCCATGGCCCTGAAAGACCGCAAGGGCGAGTGCAAGGGCGCCATGGGCATGACGGTGCAGTCGCGCGCCTACACGCCCGAGCAGATCGAAGCGCAGTTGCTGCCGCTGCTGCAAGACGCCGTCCAGACCCTGCGACCGCTGCTCTGATCGGCGCAAAAAAAGGCGCCCCTCGCGGAGCGCCTTGTCGTGCATCAGGCCTTCGGGCCGTGCAGCCCGCAGGCCATCGCTGCGTCAGAAGCGGTGCACGATGCCGGCCTGGATGCCGTTGATGCGGCGACCGTTGACGTCGGTGCCCGTGAAGTTCGGGCTCACGCCGGCCGAACCCGAGGGGCGGAAACCGGCGTTCTTGTCGTTGTCCATCGTCTCGACCAGGGCCAGCAGCGTGGTGCGCTTGCTCAGGTCGTAGTACGTGCCGATCGAGCCGCCCTTGGCGCCATGGCCGGAGTTCGAGGTGTCCACGATCTTGCCGTACAGGGCGCCCACGCGCAGCTGCGGCGTCACGCGGTAGTCGGCCGACAACTGCACGATGTTGTAGAAGCGCTTGGCATCGGCACTGGTGCCAGCGACCAGCGCGCCCACGTTGCCCAGCAGGGTGGCGGCGTTGTTGCCATCGGCTGAAGCGGTGCTGTTGTTGCTGCGGATGACCACCGCGTAGATCTTGCCCTGGCCATAGTCGTAGTTGGCGTACAGGTTGCGGTAGGTGATGTTCTTCTTGACCGTGATGGCAGCGCCCTTGTTGGGCTTGCCGGTGATGTCGGCGTAACCCACGCGGAAGGGGCCGTTCACGTAGTCGGCGGCCAGCTGGTAAACAGCCTGTGCGCCCATGCCGGCGGTGGACTCACCCGGTGCGTAATGCGATTCCAGCTGCAGGCCGTCCCAGCGCGGCGAGATCCAGGCCAGGTCGTTGCTGTAGCGCGAGGGCGTGCCGAAGTTGTTGACGATGGAGCCCAGGGTGCGCGAGCCGTAGTCGATGTAGTCGCCGCGGAAGAAGATCGCGGTGTTCTGACGGCCGATGCGGAACTCACCAGCTTGCGGCGTGGCCACGCCCACCCAGGACTGGCGGTCGAACAGCGAGCCCGAGGTGCCCGAGGCACCCGTGTCGGCGCTCAGTGCGCCTTCCAGCTGGAACTTGATGGCCGTGCCGCCGCCGATGTCTTCCGTGCCCTTGAGGCCGAAGCGGCTGCGCAGGAAGGCACCGTCGTTGACGGACTTGATCTTCACGCCGGAGCTGCTGCTCATGTAGTTGATGTACTGGTCGATGGTGCCGTACAGCGTCACCGACGACGTGGCAGCGGCCTGGGCGAAAGCGCCCGCACAAGCGCACATCAGGGTGGCAGCGACAGCGGTCTGGTTGAGTTTCATGGTGTCTCCTGAGAGAGGACGTGAAGAAGGGACGTGGGGAGGGCGGCGACCACAGGGGTGTGGCCGGAATGCCGCCGGCACCCCTGGATTGCAACAGCGAGGTACCGGTGCGAACAAGGTGGGTGTCGCCTCGTATGCGCGCTGATCGCTCGTTTTGGGCGGTAAGCGCTCATAAATCGGGTTTGCCCTGACCAGGGTTTGCCATGGGAACGGCCCTGGCATGGCGGCAAAAGTTGCCCGCACGCAACACCGTGCGCCGGTGCAGCGTCACCCCGATGGATAAAGGCTTTTGACGCGATGCAACAAATCTTCACCAGGCTGGAAACGCCCGTTTTCAGACATGCCGAGCTGGCGGTTCACGCTGCCACGCACCCGAAGCGGGACGGGGACTAACCCCAGCTTCAATCGCTGATCGCGCAAGATGGGCGATCAGCGCTCAACCAACGGCTGACGCCCATTGTGGCTGCGCCGAGAAGTCCCTAACCTGCAATCCATGCAGAGAAAGCGCCGTCTGCCACGTCTGCGCCACCTGCCAGCCCCCTCTGGACACACCTAGGAGACACCCCATGACCGCACCGATGACCGCCCCGATGAGCACCCTGTCCCGCCGTGCCATCCTCGCCGCTTGTGCCGGCCTGACGCTGACCCTGGCCGCCCCGCTCACGCAGGCCGCCGACGCCATCCGCATCACCTCCATCCAGGAGCTGTCGGGCACGGGCGCCACCGCCGGCACCAACTTCAAGAACGGCATGGACCTGGCCATCAAGGAAATCAACGCCTCCGGCGGCATCCTGGGTCAGAAGATCGACGTCAGCTTCGCCGACACGCAGAGCAACCCCGGCGTGGCCAAGGGCCTGGCCCAGAAGGCCGTGGACGATGACGTGTTCGCCGTGTTCGGCCCCGGCTTCTCCGGCTCCATCCTGGTGAGCATGTCTGAGACCCGCCGCGCCAAGATCCCCAACTTCACCGGTGGCGAAGCCGCTTCCGTGACGCTGCAAGGCAACCCCTACGTCTTCCGCACCAGCTTCGGCCAGCAGACCTCCATGCCCAAGGCCGCACGCTACATGGTGCAGAACCTGAAGGCCAAGACGGTCGCCGTGATCTACGTGAACAACGACTTCGGCAAGGGCGGCCGCGACATGATCACCAAGTCGCTGGAAGTCATGGGCGCCAAGGTCGTGGCCGACATCTCCACCGACCCGGGCAAGCTGGACTTCTCCGCCCCCGTGCTGCAGGCCAAGCAGAGCAACGCCGATGTCATCTTCGTTTACACCAACGAAGAAGAAGCCGCCCGCTGCCTGCGCGAACTCAAGAAGCAGGGCGTGACCAAGCCCATCTTCGGCGAAACCGTGCTGACCGGCCAGAAGGTGATCGAGCTGGCCGGCGACGCCGCCAACGGCGCCCAGGCCCACATCGGCCTGTCGGTGGACGCCCCCGTGCCCACGATGCGCGCCTTCCGCGCCCGCTTCGAGAAGGCCTTCGGCTACATCCCTGACCACAACGGCATCAAGGGCTACACCAGCGTCTATGTGATGAAGGCCGGCATCGAGAAGGTCGGCAAGGTGGACCGCGCCGCCTTCGCCAAGGCCATGCAAGGCCTGAGCGTCAGCGCCGCCAAGTACCCCGGCGTGCTGATGGACGTGTCCTACAACGACAAGGGCGACCTGGACCGCGAGAGCTTCATCGTCGAAGTGCGCAACGGCAAGCAGGAAGTCAAGGAAGTCCTGCCCGCCCTGTCCAAGAAATGACGTTGGCCTGACCGGCCAGGGCACCTGCCGTGAGGCGGTGCCCTCCCTCGCCCACGCCCGATCACGCTGCTGCGCCCGCGCTTGGGTTGCAGCGCCCTCTCCCCCTCCCTCCTCCACTAGGAGCCGAGATGAACGACTTCATCCAACTGCTGCTTTCAGGCCTGGCCTCGGGCAGCATCTACGCCCTGGCCGCCCTGGGCTTCACCCTGCTGTGGCAGGCCAGCGGCACCATCAACTTCGCGCAAGGCGAGTTCGTCATGCTGCCGGCCTTCATGATGCTGGCCTTCAGCAGCCTGGGGATGCCCCTGCTGCTCAGCTTTGCCTTCACCTGCTTCGTGGCGGTGATCGTGCTGGGCTGGGCCTTCAAACGTGGCCTCGCCGACCCGCTGCTCAAGTTCGGGATGATGCCCATCGTGGTGGCCACGCTGGGCCTGTCCATCGCGATGAAGAACGGCATCCGCGCCGGTGTGAGCGCCGAAGCCTTCCCCTTCCCCAGCCTGTTCGGCGACACCGTGCTGCACCTCGGCTCGGCCGCCATCACCGTGGGCGACCTGGGCACGCTGGTCGCTGCGCTGCTGCTGGTGCTGGCCACGCAAGCCTTCCTGAACAAGACGGTGACCGGCCGCGCCATGCAGGCCGTGGCGCAGAACACGGACAGCGCCACCGTGCTGGGCATCAACGTGCCGCGCATGATTTTCTACACCTTCGCCATCAACGCGCTGCTGGCCTGTGCCGCTGCGCTGCTGGTGACGCCGGCCTACCTCGCCAAGTTCGACATGGGCGAGGGCCTGAGCACCAAGGCCTTCTTCGCGGCCATCATCGGCGGCTTCAACAACTCGCGCGGTGCCCTGCTGGGTGGCGTCATCGTCGGCGTGAGCGAGAACCTGGCCGCCCATTACGTGTCGGCCGCCTACAAGGACGCCGTCGCCCTGGTCATCTTCATGTTCGTCATTCTCGTCAAGCCGCAAGGTCTGCTTGGCAAGAAGGTCGAGCGCAAGGTCTGAGGAGCACCCCATGATCAACCGCAACGTCATCGCAGGCGCGATCGGACTGGCCGTCCTGCTGGCCGTGCCGCCCTTCCTCAAAAGCTACGGCATCTACCTGTTCAGCTACTGGCTGGTTTATGTGATCGCCAACATGGGCCTGAACCTGACGGTGGGCTACGCCGGTCAGAAGTCCCTGGGCCACGCTGCCTTCTTCGGCATCGGCGCCTACACGGTGGCCATCCTGATGAAGGCCGGTATCAGCTTCTGGATCGGCCTGCCGCTGGCCATGGCCGGCTGCTTCGCCATCGGTCTGGTGCTGGGCTTCCCGGCACTGCGCGTGCAGACCATCTACCTGGCCTTCGCCACGCTGGGTTTCAACACCGCCGTGTGGCTGGTGATGCGCAACGAGGAAGGCCTCACGGGTGGCACCTACGGCATCAACGGCATCGGTCGGCCGGAGTTCTTCGGCATGTCGCTGGACGGCTCGCTCGCCTTCTACTACCTGATCCTGGGCGCCACCCTCTTGCTGGGCGCGCTGATGTGGGGCCTGCTGCGCTCGCCCTGGGGCAAGGCCTTCACGGCCCTGCGCGACAACCCCATCCGCGCTGAAAGCCTCGGCATCAATGTGCAGGCCTACACGCTGCTGGCCTTCGCCATCGGTGCGATGTATGCCGGCATCGCCGGTGCGCTGTTCGCATCGCTGGTGGACTTCATCGAGCCCGGCCCCTTCGCCATCGGCACGTCTTTCATGATGTACCTGATGCTGGTGGTCGGTGGCCCGGGCTACTTCCTGGGCCCGCTGCTGGGCTCGGCCGTCGGCGTGCTGCTGCCCGAGTGGCTGCGCTTCGCCCAGGCCTGGTACCTGTTCATCTTCGGTGTGGCCGTGGTCCTGCTGATGCTGTGGCTGCCCGATGGCCTGCTCAGCCTGCCTGACCGCCTCAAGGCCCGCCGCCAAGCCCGCGAGGCGTCTGCCGCCCGCGCCGCCGCTGCTGCCCGTGTTGGAGGTGCGCAATGAATCCCGTTCTGAAAGTCAGCAACCTCAAGAAGGCCTACGGCGCCATCCAGGCCGTGGGTGGGGTGTCCTTCGATGTCCGCCCCGGCGAGATCTTCGGCGTCATCGGGCCCAACGGCTCGGGCAAGACGACGATGTTCAACTCGGTGCTGGGCCAGATCACACCCGACGAGGGCCAGATCGAGCTCAATGGCCAGAGCATCGCGGGCGTCTCGCCCCAGAAGCTCAACCAGATGGGCGTGGGCCGCACCTTCCAGACCTTGCAGGTCTTCGGCAAGATGACGGTGCGCGACAACCTGCTGGTGGCCGCGCAAGAGCACCACGGCAGCATGTTCAGCCGCATGTTCGCCCCGGGTGATTCGGGCAATGGCGCCAAGGCCGATGCCCTGATCAACCAGTTCCGCATCGCCCACGTGGCCGACAAGAAGGCCGGTGACCTGAGCTACGGCCAGCAAAAGCTGGTGGACATCGCCATGGCCTTCATGAGCGACCCGGCCCTGGTGCTGCTCGACGAGCCCTGCGCTGGCGTGAACCCCAGCCTGGTCGGCGGCCTGAGCAGCCTGCTCAAGGAACTGAACCAGACCCGCAAGAGCTCCTTCGTCGTGATCGAGCACAACATGGACTTCGTGATGGACCTGTGCCACCGCATCATGGTGATGGTCGAAGGCAAGGTGATGGCCATTGGCACGCCGGCCGAGATCCGCGCCAACAAAGAGGTGCTGGACGCCTACCTCGGGAGCTGAACATGAACGCACTTGCCAACGACACCTGCATCGAGTTCGACAATGTGCTGGCCGGCTACGGCGAGTTCATGATCCTCAACAACCTGAGCTTCAAGGCCAAGCGCGGCAAGAT
>CAIQIL010000400.1 GCA_903871865.1 uncultured Burkholderiales bacterium | reverse complement strand
GACCTCGTCCAGACGCTTCTTGGCAGCCAGCACGCCGCCGATGCCTTCTTCGACGGCTTCGCGCACCGTCTGATCAGGGTTCATCTGCGGCTCCTGGGGCAGGTAGCCGATCTTGATGCCGGGCATCGGGACGGCTTCGCCCTCGATGTCCTTGTCCACGCCCGCCATGATCTTCAGGAAGGTGGACTTGCCCGAGCCGTTCACGCCCAGCACGCCAATGTTGGCGCCAGGGAAGAAGCTCAGGGTGATGTCTTTGAGGATTTGCCGCTTCGGGGGAACGATCTTCCCGACGCGGTTCATGGTGAAAACGTACTGGGCCATGGTTACAGGGCCTCCCGTGAGCAAAGTGAACGGGACACGCTGCAAGCGTGCAGGAGTTTCGGTAAAACGTGCTGTGCCATGGGGGGGTGCTGGATGGGTGCTGGCGAAGGTTTCGCCCAACCCTGTAGCTTAAGGCATGCGCGAGGCCGAGGCCAGCCCGCGCCTGACCTGAACGCCCCATTGAGACTTGCCTGTCAGCACCGACCACCAGCCCCAGGCCGCGGCCGTGTGGCGCAGCAGTTGGAAGGTGAAGGGTTCGGCCAGGGCCGCGACCAGGGCTTGCACGAAGCTGCCGCGCCGGGTGTCGCCCACCCATTGCCGGTACAAGCGGACCGACCAGAGGTGGTAGATCAGGTCGATGAAGGTTTTGATGCCGATGACGGTGAGCGCGGGCAGGACCACGCTGAAGCGCCCCGCACACAAGAAGCCCAGCAGCAACAGGAAGGCGGTGATGCCGTACAGCGGCTGCAGGGTGTCGGCCGCCTTGACCGGCAGCATGCGCGTGCCCAGCTTGCCGTGCGCGGGGTTGCCGACCATGTCGCGATACCAATACTGCGTTTGCAGGAAGCCGCCAAACCAGCGACGGCGCTGGCGCAGGAAAGCCATCAATGTGCTGGGCGCATCCGTGCGGGCCTGGGCTTGGGGCAGCACGCGCACCGTCCAGTTCAGGCCGTGCTGGTGGGCATGGCGGTGCAGGCGGTGGATGAGCTCGTAGTCTTCGACCAGGCAGTCGGGATCGAAGCCGCCGACCTGCACCACCGCTTCGCGCCGGAAGGCCGCGAAGGCGCCCGAGACCAGCAGCAGGCTGTTGAAGCGCGACCAAGCGTGGCGCGACAGGAAGTTGCGGATGTACTCGTAGGTCTGGAAGCCTTCCATGATGCGGCCGGAGAGGCTGTCGCCGCACACCGGGGTGATGACGCCGGTGGCCGCCACCAGCCCGGCTTCGCGCTGGAAAGCATCGCGGACCGCGGCCACGGCGCCAGCGTTCAGCAGCGTGTCGGCATCGACGGTCATGACCGTGTCGGTGTGCGCGAGCTGCAAGGCGGCATTGAGCGCGCGTGCCTTGCCGCCATGGGGCAGGCGCAGCCAGAACAGGCCCGAATGTGTGGCGCTTTCGCCGCTCAGGCTGCCCGGCGGTGGCGCCAGCAGGCCGTACTGGCGGGCCAGCAGCTCGGCCGTGCCGTCGCTGGAGCCATCGTCCGCGATGATGATCTGGTCAGGGCGATCGGTCTGGGTCAGCAGGGCTTGCAGGGTGACGGGCAGCACAGCCGCCTCGTTGTGCGCCGCCACGATGACGCCCAAGCTGGCCTGGGTGGCCGATGCTGTCGAGGCCGGGTCCTGAGGCGCAGGTGCCATCGCCCGGCGGAGGTCGCGGGTCTGCCAAGCCACGAACAAGAGCAAGGCCGTGTCATAGGCAGCGTAAACCACGCCCACCGACCAAGCGAGTGCGCTGTGTTGATGGAAGGCCGCCCACAGCAGCAGGGCCCACAAAAGCAGCACGCTGCCATGCACTGCGATGGCCT
>CAIQIL010000399.1 GCA_903871865.1 uncultured Burkholderiales bacterium | reverse complement strand
CGGCGACACGAACCGCCACGACAACGCCCGCGTCAAGCGCTACGTGGCCAAGTACACCATCAACCCGGCGCTGGCCCACGGCGTGGCCCACGAGGTCGGCAGCATCGCGGTGGGCAAGTGGGCCGACCTCGTGCTGTGGCGCCCGGCCTTCTTTGGCGTCAAGCCCAGCCTCATCCTCAAGGGCGGCTTCATCGCCGCTGCGGCCATGGGCGACCCCAACGCCTCCATCCCGACGCCCCAGCCCGTGCACTACCGACCGATGTTCGGCAGCTTTGGCGGGGCCTTGTCGCGCACCTCGCTGACCTTCATGAGCCAGGCCGGCATCGCCGCGGGCCTGCCTGCCGCCTACGGCCTGAAGAAGACGGTGACTGGCGTGAAGGGCTGCCGGACCGTGAAAAAGGCCGACATGGTGCACAACGGCTACCTGCCGAAGATGGAAATCGACGCGCAAACCTACCAGGTGCGCGCCGACGGACTGCTGCTGACCTGCGAGCCCGCCACCGAGCTGCCCATGGCGCAGCGCTACTTCCTGTTCTGAGTGGCCTGAGCGTCCTGAGCCCACGGCCGCCCAGGACATTGCCAGCGCAAGCCACGGCCCCTCGCCCAGGCCGCTACGATGGCGGCTTCGCCGTCGCGGGGGATGCAGCCAAGCCGTTCGCTGCCAGCCGCGGCGCGCCCCCACAGGCCCGCCGTTGAACACGCCCCCCTCCAGTCCCGCCCCGATCAGCGCGAGCCACCTGCGCGCCATCACCTGGCTGTCCATGGCCGCGTTCGCCAGTGCGGCCGCCACCCGCTTGTGCGACCCCATGCTGCCCGACCTGGCGCGGCACTTTGGCGGCTCGGCGGCAGAAGTAGCCTGGGCCGTGTCGGGCTACGCCGTGGCCTACGGCTGCCTGCAGGTCATCTTCGGCCCCTTGGGAGACCGACTGGGCAAGTACCGCCTGATCGCGCTGTGCACGCTCGCCTGCGTGCCAGGGTCCTTGCTGGCCGCCATGGCCAGCTCCCTGCACGGCCTGATCGCTGCGCGCATGCTCACCGGGGTCACCGCCGCGGGCATCATCCCCCTGGCCATGGCCTGGATCGGTGACACCGTGCCCTACGAACAGCGCCAATCCACCCTGGCGCGCTTCCTCATCGGGCAGGTGCTCGGCGTGGTCGGCGGCCAGTTCATCGGCGGCATCTTCGCGGACACCCTCGGCTGGCGCTGGGCCTTTGGTGCCATGGCGCTGCTCTACCTCGGGGTGGGCGTGGGCGTGCTGGCGCAATCTCGCCTGCAGTCAGGCCTGCACGCCGGGCTGGGCCACGGCGCCGCCGCTGGCACGGGCCCGGGCGCTGCGCCCTCCGACATGCTGGGTCAAATCCGGACGGTGTGGCAGACGCCCTGGGCGCGCACCATCCTCGCGGTGGTCTTCACGGAAGGCGCCTTGATCTTCGGGGCCCTGGCCTTCGTGCCCAGCCACGTGCACAACCGATTCGGCCTGACGCTGTCGGCTGCCGGGGGGCTGATGGCATGCTTCGGCGTGGGTGGCTTGTCCTATGTGCTGTTCGCGCGGCACTTCGTGCAACGCCTGGGCGAAATCGGCCTGGCCAAGCTGGGCGGCGGCGCCTTGTGTTTGGCGTGGTTGACCTTGATGTGGGCGCCCTCCTGGGGCTGGACCTTGCCGGCCTGCTACCTCAGCGGTGTGGGCTACTACGCCCTGCACAACACCTTGCAGACCAACGCGACCCAGATGGCCCCCAGCGTGCGCGGCACCGCGGTGTCGCTGTTCGCATCGAGCTTTTTCCTGGGGCAGTCGGTGGGCGTGTCGCTGGCGGCCCTGGCCATCGCCAGGCTGGGGCCCTTGAGCCCCTTCGTGGTGTCGGCCGTGCTCACCCCGGCACTGGCGCTGCTGTTCGCACGGCTGCTGCGCCAGCGCCATGCGCCAACCCAACAACTGGTGTGACACCATGCAACTGAACGCCGACACTGCCCTGCGCGTGGTGCTGTCCACCGCCGACATGCCCTGGGTGGACTCGCCCCAGCCCGGCGTGCGCCGCAAGCTGCTGGCCCGCGACGGCGGTGAGGTGGCCCGCGCGACGTCGCTGGTCGCGTATGCGCCGGGCGCCAGTTTCGCCAGCCACCGCCATGACCTCGGCGAAGAGATCCTGGTGCTGGAAGGCCACTTGCAAGACGAGCACGGCGTGTACGGCCCCGGCACCTACCTCAAGAACCCGCCGGGCTCCAGCCACGCGCCGCGCTCGGACAGCGGCTGCCTGCTGTTCGTCAAGCTGCGCCACCTGGCACCGACCGATACCGAGCGGGTCGTCCTCGACACCCGCACAGCCCTCTGGCGGCCCGGCCTGGTCGAGGGGCTCACGGTCTTGCCGCTGTCTTCGCACGGCACCGAGCATGCGGCCCTGGTGCGCTGGGCGCCGCAAACCCACTTCTCGGCGCACCGCCACTGGGGGGGTGAAGAAATCCTGGTGCTGGACGGCGTGTTCGAAGACGAGCAAGGCAACTACCCCGCCGGCACCTGGCTGCGCAGCCCGCACCTCAGCGAGCACCGGCCTTTCAGCACCGCAGGCTGCACGCTCTTCGTCAAGACCGGCCACCTGCGCACAGATATTGCATAACATCGTCCACATGCTGACCGTCCACAAAATCCTCCCCCAAGGCCAGGGCCTGGCCCCCGTGCTGCTCAAGCGTGCCGCCACCGTCGAACTCGACTGGGACGTGCGCCAGAAAAGCCGTTTCGACACCACCGACAGCCAGGGCCGCCACCTGGGCATCTTCCTGCCCCGCGGCACCGTGGTGCGTGGCGGCGATGTGCTGGTGACCGAAGCCGGCGACATGGTCCGCGTGCTGGCCGCGCCCCAGCCGGTGCTGGTGATCACGCCGTGCGCCGAGCATGGTTCGCCCTTCGACCTCGTGCGCGCGGCTTACCACCTGGGCAACCGCCACGTGCAGATCGAACTGCGCCCCGACCGCCTGCAAATCGAACCCGACCACGTGCTGGCCGACATGCTGCGCGCCATGCACCTGACCGTGCGCGAAGCCAGCGAGGCCTTCGAGCCCGAGGGCGGGGCGTACGCTGCTGGTGGGCATGGGCACAGCCCCGAAGTCAATCCGCCGCACGGTGCTCCCGGCCATGTCCATGGCCCGGGCTGCGGACACAGCCATGCGCATGACCACGCGCATGACCCTGCACCGGCGGCCCCCCGCGGCAAGCCCATCGGCATCGCCATCAAAAGCGAGGCCCCGCCCCACGTCCATGGCCCGGGCTGCGGCCACGACCATGGTGACGGACACGGCCACAAGCACTGACACACAGCGCGCCACCCGACACCCCCATGCCCCGCGTCGCCCCCCGCCCCACGCCCCTGACATCCGCCGCGCGGCTGCAGTTGATGTGGCTGGCCTCGCCCGCCCTGCCTGTCGGTGGCTTCAGCTATTCCGAGGGGCTGGAGGCGGCCGTGGACTGTGGCCGCGTCACCACCGAAGCCCAGGCCGCCACCTGGCTGCGCGACCAGCTGATGCTGTCCGTGGCCCGCGCCGACCTGGCCGTGGTGGCCCGCGCCGTGCCGGCCTGGCAGCGCCATGACCTGGCCCGTGTGCGCGAACTCAACGACTGGGTGGGCCACACCCGCGAAACCAGCGAGCTGCGCTTGCAGACCGAGCAAATGGGCCGCTCCCTGGTGGAGTGGCTGCGCAACCGCGGTGGCCTGGCACGCACCGATGCCAGCGACGATCGCTTGCAGCAATGCGCCGCCCTGCCCCCGGCGCCCACCTGGCCCATCGCTTTCGCCCTGGCGGTGGCGCAAGCCCTGCCCACGCCCACCACCACCGCGGATGGCGAACCCGCCCTGCGCGAGGCCTTGCTGAGCTTCACCTTCGGCTGGGCCGAGAACATGGCGCAAGCGGCCATCAAGTCCGTGCCGCTGGGCCAGAGCGCCGGCCAGCGCATCCTGCAAGGCCTCATCGACGCCATCCCCGACGCCATCGACCACGCCCTGGCCCTGCCCGACACGCAGCGCCAGGCGTTCACGCCCATGCTGGCCATCCTGAGCGCCCAGCACGAAACCCAGTACTCACGCCTGTTCCGATCATGAGCACCCTGCACAACATCCCCGGCCGCACCAAGCACCTCCCGCCCCTGCGCGTGGGCGTCGGCGGCCCCGTGGGCTCGGGCAAAACCACCCTCGTCGAAGTGCTGTGCAAGACCTTGCGCGACACCTACGACCTCGTCGTCGTCACCAACGACATTTACACCAAGGAAGACCAGCGCTTGCTGACCGTGGCCGGTGCGCTGGCGCCCGAACGCATCATGGGCGTGGAGACCGGTGGCTGCCCACACACCGCCATCCGCGAAGACGCCTCCATCAACCTGGAAGCCGTGGACCGCATGCTGGGCCAGTTCCCCAACGCCGACATCGTTTTCATCGAATCGGGCGGCGACAACCTCGCGGCCACCTTCAGCCCGGAACTGTCCGACCTGACCATCTACGTGATCGATGTCGCGGCGGGCGAGAAGATCCCGCGCAAGGGCGGCCCCGGCATCACCAAGAGCGACCTCTTCGTCATCAACAAGACGGACCTGGCGCCCTACGTCGGCGCCAACCTGGACATCATGGAAGCCGACACGCGGCGCATGCGGCAAACGCCCCAGGGCCTGCGCCCCTTCGTCATGACCAACCTGAAAACGCAGGCCGGGCTGAGCGAGGTGATTGCCTTCATCGAGGCCAAGGGCATGCTCAAGGCTTGAGCTGAAGGGTGGCGGCCCCGACAGGAATCGAACCTGTACTTGACCCTTAGGAGGGGTCCGTGATATCCATTTCACCACGGAGCCGGCACGGGTGGGATTGTGCCTCAGGCCCCGCTGGTTTCGCCGTCCTTCAGCCGCAGTTCCTCGACCGTGTAGCCCTCGCGCGTGAGGGCCTCGCGCAACCAGGCGGGCTGGCCACCTTCGCCATCCCAGGTTGCCTGGGTGATGGGGTGGCGGTAGCGGTGCACAGGGGCTGAGCGCACAGGCGCCACCACGGCCACGGGCTCGGGGATGCCGGCCAGTTCCTCGGCCTGGATCTGCCAGAAATCGATTTGCTTGCGCACGGAACGCAGCACGGCTTCTTGCTCTGCTGTTCGCATGGTGGACATGGGGCGCGTTTCTCTGGGGCGATGCGGCTGCATGTTACCAAAAGCCCCCCACAGGCCCATCTTTGACGCAGGTCAAGTTCACGATGGGGCTCGCTGCAAAGCAGCAATAAGTTCCATCCAGGGTGGGCTTATTTGGCGCCAGGGTGCTCAACCCGATGGCAACATGACCGAAGAAGCACCCAGGAAACCCCACAAGGGTTCCCGGCCCTGGCAGGTGGGCGTTGAACAACCTGTCGCGTCTGCATCAGATGAGAAAGGTCCGTCATGCGCCTGAACTTGCCGGTCAGTGACCACGAATTCGCCTTCCCGAAAGGCGAGACCCTGGTTTCGACCACCGACCTCAAGGGCCGCATCACCTATTGCAACCCCTCGTTCATCCTGGTGAGCGGTTACCAGCGCGAAGAGTTGCTGGGTCAGCCGCACAACATGATCCGACACCCCGACATGCCGGAAGAAGCCTTCCGCGACATGTGGGACACGATCGCCTCCGGCAAGCCCTGGACCGCGCCGGTGAAGAACCGCCGCAAGGACGGCACCTTCTACTGGGTGCAAGCCAACGTCACGCCGCTGATGGAAAACGGCCACCCCGTGGGCTACATGTCGGTGCGCACCGAACCCAGCCGCGAAGACGTGATCGCCGCCGATGCGCTCTACCGCACCATGGTGCGTGAGAAGGAACAGGGCGCGCTGCTCCATGTGCTGCGCCAAGGTCGCGTGGTGCGTGACGACATGGCTGGGCGCATCAAGGACGCCCTCACGCCCGGCATGAGCGCACGCCTGACCCTGATCACGGGCGCATCGACCTTGTTGGCCTTCGGCGCGGGCCTGTTCGCCGCAGGCCAAGGCATTGGCCTGCACTCGCCTTGGCTCATTGCTTACCTGTTGGTCGGTGTGGCGGTCGCATGGGGCGTGAGCCTGCGCCTGCGCCACATCACCCTGGGTCCCATCCATGGCCTCATGGAGATCGCCAACCGCATGGCCGCGGGCGACCTGACGCAGTCCATCCAGTCAGACCGGCACGACCTCATCGGCCAGTTCACGCGCTCGCTCAACCAGCTCAACGTCAACCTGCGCTCCATCGTCAAAGACGCGCGCACCGAAGTGGACGAGATGCTGCTGGCCACCCGCGAAATCGCCGCGGGCAACCAGGACCTGTCCAGCCGCACGGAAGCCCAGGCCAGCAGCCTGCAGCAAACCGCCGCGTCGATGGAGCAAATCACCGGCACGGTCAGGCACAGCGCCGACACCGCCCACCAGGCCGCCGACCTGGCCCAGCAGACCACGACCATCACCGAGCGCAGCAGCGCCGTCGTCAGCAGCGTCACGCAGACGATGAGCGGCATCGAAGAGTCGTCCAACCGCATCGGCGAAATCATCCAGGTCATCGACAGCATCGCCTTCCAGACCAACATCCTGGCGCTGAACGCGGCGGTGGAAGCGGCCCGCGCTGGCGAGCAGGGCCGTGGCTTCGCGGTGGTGGCCTCCGAGGTGCGCGCCCTGGCCGGTCGCACCGCCACGGCCGCCCGCGAGGTCAAGCAGCTCATCACCGACTCGGCCGAGAAGGTCCGCGCCGGCAGCGAGCTGACCCGCACCGCCCAGCTCACCATGAACGAGGCCGTGCAGGCCGTGGCACACGTCACCACCCTGGTCAACCAGATCAGCGGCGGCGCGACCGAGCAGCTCAGCGGCATCTCGCAGATCAACTCGGCGGTGTCCCAGCTCGACGGCATCACGCAGCAGAACGCGGCCGCGGTGGAGGAGATCGCTGCGGCATCGATGAGCCTGGCCAGCCGGGCCAAGACGGTGTCGGAGACGGTGCAGGTCTTCCGCACCGAATCCACCGCCAGCGTGCGCCAGCCCGACGCCGTGGCCTTGCGCCGCGAGATGCGGGAAGCAGGCGGCGTCAAGTCCTGACTGCCCCAGCTTGATGGGGGGTGGCGCGCGGGCTAGACTGGCCCGTTCGCCGTTGCACCCATCCCATGAAATTCGCCATCCTGTCCGACCTGCACGCCAACCGGCAGGCCGTTGAAGCCGTCTGGGCCCACGCCCAGGCACAAGGTTGTGAGCACACCGTCCTGCTGGGCGACTTCGTGGACTACGGCGCCGACCCGGCCTGGGTCATGGACTTCGTGATGGCCCGCCACGCCGAGGGCGCCAGCGTCGTCAAGGGCAACCACGACGACGCCATCCGCCACGAAGGCAGCCACCAGATGGGTGGCCATGTCCAAGCCTCGCTGGCCTGGACCCGCACCCAGCTGACACCCGCCCACGTGGCCTTCGTCGAAGCCCTGCCCTTGACCATCGTCAAGGACGACTGCCTCTTCGCCCACGCCAACGTCCACGACCCGGCACACTGGGGCTACCTGCACGGCCGGCTCGAAGCCACGCGCAGCCTGTTCGCCAGCCAGCAACCCTTCGTGTTCTGCGGTCACATGCACGAGCCCTGCCTCTACCACCTCTCGTCCACCGGCAAGTCGGGCGAATTCCACCCTGTCGATGGCACGCCGATCCAGCTCTCGCCCATGCGCCGCTGGCTGACCATCCCCGGCTCGGTCGGTCAGCCCCGCGATGGCAACCCCGCCGCCTGCTACGCCGTCTTCGATGTGAGCCAGGCGGAGCTGACCTTCCACCGCGTGCCCTACGACCATGAAGCCGCCGCGCGCCGTGTGCTGGAAGCCGGCCTGCCCGCCTCGCTCGCGCAACGCCTGATCGATGGCAGCTGACGCACCCGGGCCTGCACCATGATGACCCACCCCGCCAAGCTGCAACCCGGCGACCGCATCGACGGTTTCGTGCTCAAGGAGCGGCTGCACCAGGGGGGCATGGCCACGGTGTGGGACGTGGCCGAGGTGGATGCCGAGGGCCAGCCCTGCGTGCGCACCCTGGACGCCCGGGGTCAGCCGCTGCCGCTGATCATGAAGATCCCGCGCATCAAGGGCGGCGAAGACCCGGCCTCCATCGTCGGCTTCGAGGTCGAGCAGATGGTCATGCCCGCGCTCAAGGGAACGCACGTGCCACGCGTGGTCGCCAAAGGTGATTTCACGCGCCAGCCCTACATCGTGATGGAGCGCATCGGCGGCGACTCGCTGAGGCCGCGCCTCGAGCAGGCCCCCCTGCCCTTCGAGGAAGTCGCCGACATCGGCCAGCGCGTGGCACTGGCCCTGCACGACCTGCACAAGCAGCACCTCGTGCACCTGGACGTCAAGCCCAGCAACATCATGTTCCGCCCGACTGGCGAAGCCGTGCTGGTGGACTTCGGCCTGTCGCGCCACGACCAGTTGCCCGACCTGCTGGAAGAAGAGTTCTCGCTGCCCATGGGCACCGGCCCCTACATCTCGCCGGAGCAGGTGCAGTTCGTGCGCAACGACCCGCGCAGCGACCTGTTCGCGCTCGGCGTCATGCTCTACCACCTGACCACGGGCGAGCGCCCCTTTGGCAACCCGAGCAGCGTGTCGGGCCTGCGCAAGCGCCTCTACACCGACCCGGTGCCACCACGCGCGCACCGCTCGGAGACGCCGCTGTGGCTGCAAGAGGTCATCCTGCGCTGTCTGGAAGTGCAGCCCGAGCTGCGCTACCAGACCGGCGCGCAACTGGCGCTGGACCTGCAACACCCCGAACAGATCCCCCTGACGGCGCGCGCCGAGCGCATGGCCACGGGCAGCACGCTGAGCACCGTCAAGCGCTGGTTCAAGGCCATGGGCGCCGAACCCAAGAGCGAGGACGGCGCCAACCAGCACGTGGAGCGCAGCCCCATCATCATGGTGGCCGTGGGCATCAAGAACAGCACCCCGGCGCTCGACAAGAAGCTGCTGGGCACGGTGCGCCGCATCATGCAGATGGAGACCGGCGCCCGCCTGGCCTGCGTCAGCGTCATGAAGACCGCCCGCATCGGCATGGACACCCTGGTCGATGAGCAAGGCAACAGCCTGCACGTGCAGCAGCTGGTGGCCATCAAGCACTGGGCACGGCCCCTGCAGCAGCAATTGCAGATGGACGAGCACCGCCTCACCTTCCACGTGCTGGAGGCGCCCGACACGGCCAGTGCCATCGTCGAGTTCGCCACCAAGAACCAGGTGGACCACATCGTGATGGGCGCGCGCGGCAACTCCACGCTGCGCCGCTACCTGGGCAGCGTCAGCGCGCAGGTGGTGGCCGAAGCCGAGTGTTCGGTCACCGTCGTGCGGGTCT
>CAIQIL010000398.1 GCA_903871865.1 uncultured Burkholderiales bacterium | reverse complement strand
GCGAGGCCGAAGCGCAGCAGGCCGAGCGCAGCGGCTGGTTGCTGCGCCACGGCGTGCAGTTCCACTGGTGCAACCGCGAGCCCCAGCCCTTTGCCGATTTCGACGACTTCCTGGCCAGCTTGCACCGCGACAAGCGCAAGAAAATCCTGCAGGAGCGCCGCAAGGTCCGCGAGGCCGGGGTGCAGTTCGAGGTCCGGGAAGGCGCAGGCATCTCTCCTGCCGATTGGGATTTTTTCTACCGCTGCTACGCCCAGACCTACCTGGAGCGCGGCCAGCAGCCCTACCTCACGCCAGCGTTCTGGCAAGCCGCCGCCCTGGCCCGCCCCGAGGCCTGGGTCCTGTTCATCGCCCAGCATGATGAAGGGCGCCCCATCGCTTGCGCCTTGCTGGCGGTGGACCGGGAACAAGGCGTGGCCTATGGGCGATATTGGGGCGCGCTGGCCTCGGTCTCGTGCCTGCATTTCGAGGCTTGCTATTACCAGCCCCTGAGTTGGTGCATCGCGCAGGGACTGCGGCGCTTCGAAGGAGGCGCGCAAGGCGAACACAAGCTGGCACGCGGCCTGCTGCCTGTGACCACGCAGTCTGCGCACTGGTTGCGCCACCCCGGTCTGCGCCAGGCTGTGGCCGACTTCCTGCAGCGCGAAGACCAGGGCGTGCGCGCCTACGTCAACGAGCTGGACGAACGACAGCCGTTCAAACCCTGCCTGCCGGGGCCGGATGGTGCTGCAACAATGTCCGAATAAACACAACTTTCACCAGGGTCCGAGATGTCACCGCTTGCCGCCACCGAACCACCTGCGCCCCACCCTGCGCCACCCACCATCCTCGACATCGAAGCCTCGGGCTTCGGCCTGGGCAGCTACCCCATCGAGATCGGCTTCGTGACTTCCGAGGGACAGCCTTGGTGCAGCCTGGTGCGCCCGGAACGCGACTGGCAGCACTGGGATCCTCAGGCCGCCCAGGTGCATGGCATCACGCGGGAGCAGTTGCTGCGGCATGGGCGCTCGTCCAGCGACATCGCCACGGTGCTCAACGACAGGCTGGGCGGCCAGACGATCTACTCTGACGCCTGGGCCCACGACTACGCCTGGCTGGCGCGGCTCTTCGATGTGGCAGGCTGCAGCCCGCATTTCAAGCTGGACAACCTGCGCGCCCTGCTCACCGACGCCCAGGCGGCCCGCTGGCACGAGGTCAAGCGCAGCGTTGCCCTGCGCCTGGGGCTGCAGCGCCACCGCGCCAGCGCCGATGCGCGCCTGCTGCAGCAAACCTACCTCGCCGTGCAACCCGAGGAGCGCGCTGCCGCCTGAGGGCGGAAACCCGACATCGGCGCCAGGCGCACCCCTCAAGTGCTGTCGTTTCGCGCCGACAACCCAGGTACTGGTTTTTCTCAACCGTCGGGGTGTCCATGTCGTTCATCACATCGATGCGCATGGGGACGCCCACTCGCCCGCTGTCGGCCCACGCCTCGTCACCGAGGTTGCGGCTGGCGATCCCCTTGATCGGCCTGATCGCGGGGCTTGCGCTGACGTCCTCGCATCATCTGGCCTGGCAATGGGTCGGCGCCAGCCTGTCCCTTGGCGCAGCATGGGCCGGTTGGCGCACCAGGCCAGCCACGCGTGTCAACGCCGGCAGTCTGGACGGTGCCGTCTGGCAAGCCTGGCTGGACGGCAGCCAGGACGCGGTGATGGTGCTCATGCCGCGCCACGACCCCTTGGGCCGGTTCATGGGCCACGTGGTGGCGCAGGCCAACG
>CAIQIL010000397.1 GCA_903871865.1 uncultured Burkholderiales bacterium | reverse complement strand
CCAAGCTGGTGTCGAACTGGCTGATGGGCGAGGTCTCGCGCCGCCTGAATGCCAGCGAGCAACAACTGGACGACAGCCCCGTCGACGCGCCGCTGCTGGCCGCGATGATCTCGCGCATCGGTGATGGCACCATTTCGAACAACGGCGCCAAGCAGGTGTTCGACGCGCTGTGGTCTGGCGAAGGCAGCGGCGAGGCCCTGGCCCGCGTGGACGCCATCATCGAAGCCCAGGGCCTCAAGCAGATGAGCGACACCGGCGAGCTGGAAAAGATCCTCGACGACATCCTGGCCGCCAATGCCAAGTCGGTCGAGGAGTTCCGCGCCGGCAAGGAGAAGGCCTTCAACGCGCTGGTCGGCCAGGCCATGAAAGCCACCAAGGGCAAGGCCAACCCGGCCACGGTCAACGAGCTGCTCAAGAAGAAGCTCGCGGGCTGAAGGACGACGGTCCGCTGCCGGCGGCCGCACTCTGGCGGCCAGGGCACGGTCGTGGCGCGCACGGCAAAGCCGTCATCGCTAGCATGGCGGCAACCTTGCCCTGGAGATCCCATGCCTGTCGCCATCCCTGCCGCCGTGCGCCTGCGCTGCACGCTCTATGCCCTGATCGCCCTGGCCGCGCTGGTCGGCACCGCCAGCCAATTGGGTCGCTACCTGCCGCTGGGCCCCATCCAGGGCAACGTGCAGTTCTGGCAAGACACTTTCGCCAACGCGGCCAGCCGCTTCATCACCGTGGACATCTTTTTTGTCTTCCTCGTGGTGTGGCACTGGATGCTGCGCGAATCGCGCAGGCTGGGCATGGGCGGCATCGCTGGGTACTTCGCGGCCAGCTTGCTGGTGGCGTTCAGCACGGCCCTGCCCCTGTTCATGCTGCACCGTGAACTGGCGCAGCAGCGCCACAACGCAGGGCGCGACGGGCACCCTGAGACGCCGCTGGGGGCGTGGGCGTGGCTCAGCCTGCTGGCCGTGGCCGCAGGCACCATCGCCTACACTTGGCGCTCCCTGCAGGCCACCTGACCCTCCATGACGCCCCATGTCTTCCTGATCAACCTGGACCGCTCCGCCGACCGCCTGGCGCGCTGCGCGCCCATCCTGGATGCGTTGGGACTGACATGGGAACGCGTGCCGGGCATCGAAGGCAAGCAGTTGCCCCCGGCGCAACTGGCAGCGCTCAACCCACACCCCGCGCCACATGGCGAGTGGTTCCGCCCGCTCACTCCGGGCGAGATCGGCTGCTTCCTGAGCCACCTGCGCTGCTGGCAGCTCATCGAGGAACGCGGCCTGGACTGCGCCCTGGTGCTGGAGGACGACTTCCAGACCCACGACGCCTGCACCCTGCAGAGCCTGCAGGCGCTGGCCGCATCGGCCACCGGCGCACACCCCTGGGACGTGCTCAAGCTGACGCGGCTGCGCCAGAACGCCCAACACATCGCCACCCTGGCACCCGCCACAGGCCAGGGCAAAGGCCCAACGCTGGGATTGTGCTTCGGCGGCCCGGGCCCCGAAGACGGCACGGCCTACCTGGTGTCGCGCCGCGGCGCGGCCAAGCTCACACCGAAGCGCGAGCACCTGCTGCGCCCGGTGGACTTCGAGCTCAAGCACTTCTGGGAGCGCGACCTGACCGTGTACTCCGCCAGCCCGGACCTGTTCTGGCAGGTGGGCTCGGACATCGCCGCCTCGGTGATCGGCGGCGGACGGGCCGAGTACCGCGACTACCCGCCGCTGCGCAAGGCCCAGGTCTACCTGCGCAAGCACCGCTACCACCTGCGCTTCTGGCTGGCCAACAAGCTTGGCCTGGGGCGCCGTCAGGTGCTGGGCTGAAGCCTCAGCGCTTGCGGGCTGGCGGGGCGTCCGAGGCGGGTGGCACCGAACCTGGCGCCGCCCCGGCCCACAGGCGGCGCAGGCGGGCCAACTCGGCGTCGTACAGCGCATTGATGCGCACCGTCTCGGCGTTCTGGTTCTGGATGATGTCGCGCTGCGCCTGCTGCTGGGCGTCGTTGGCCTCCAGCTTGGACTTGAGCTTGAAGGGCAGGCGGCGGCCTTTGTAGAACTCGGTTTCGGCCAGCATCGGCTGGCGCTCGTCCAGCAAGTCCTGCAGGCGCCGCTCGGACAGGGCCACGCCACGCCGCAGGTCGTCGAGTGCCGCCTCCCGGGCCTTGTTGTGCGAGGCCTCGTCGGGGAAGCGCAGCATCAGGTTGCGGTCGCGGCGCACGGCGTCTTTTTGCGCGGCCTGGGCCTGGTCCTGCAGGCGCTGGCGCTCTTCGGCCAAGGCGCGCTCTTCGGCGTTCATGCGCGGCGGCAGGGTCTGGCGCTGCGAGCCATCCTTGTTGAGCACGCGCTGCTCGCGGTCCAGGCACTCGGCGATCGGGCGGTCGGAGGTGTAGCGCTTGCCGGTGGCGTCCACGCAGGAGTAGATGCCCGCAGCCTGGGCCGGCGCGGCCAGCGCCAGCCAGGCCACACCCAGCCCCACACACGCAGAGACACCCGCCGACACACGTGCCAACACGCACGCCATCACGCTCCGCCCCTGCGGGCGATGCGAACGGGTGGACCGACGGTCATCGGCGACCGACAACGGGCTCATCTGTGCTCCTGGGCCGCAAAGCCCTTCTCCTGGGTCTGATGTGGGTGTGATCAGACCATCATAAAACGTCTCAGACACCGTAACGGTGACGGTAGGCCTGCACGGCCGGACGCGCCGCCACCAGGGCGGGGTCGGATTGCCCGTCCAGGAAGCCCATCAGGTCAGCCAGCGTGGCGATGGCCACCACCGGCAGGCCGTAGTGCTGCTGCACCTGCTGCACGGCGCTCTCGGCGGCGTCCTGGCCGTCGGCCGTGGCTTTTTCCTGGCGGTCCAGGGCGATGGTGACACCGCAGGGCGTGGCGCCAGCGGCCTTGATCATCTCGATGGACTCGCGCACCGAGGTGCCCGCCGAGATCACGTCGTCGATGATGAGCACGCGGCCCTGCACCGGCGCGCCCACCAGGGTGCCGCCTTCGCCGTGGTCCTTCGCTTCCTTGCGGTTGTAGGCGAAGGGCTTGTTCTGCCCCAGGCGGGCCAGTTCAATCGCCACAGCCGCGGCCAGGGTGATGCCTTTGTAAGCCGGCCCGAAGAGCATGTCGAACTGCAAACCGGATGCGACCAGGCGGCGTGCATAGAATTCGGCCAGACGGCCCAGCTTGGCGCCGTCATCGAACAGACCGGCGTTGAAGAAATAAGGCGACAGCCGGCCTGCCTTGGTTTTGAACTCCCCGAAGCGCAGCACCTTGGATTCAACGGCGAAGGCCACGAAATCCTGGGCCAGGGTGTCTTGTGCGGGGGAGTTGTTCATGATGGTGGTGCGCTGTGTTTCGACTGGTCTCTTTCAACCTCAATGGCGTGCGCTCGGCGGCCAACAAAGGCATGCGCGAGTGGGCTGAGAGCCACGGCGCCGATTGTATGGGCGTGCAGGAGCTCAAGGCCCAGGCGGCCGACATGGGCCCGGAGCTGCGCGAGATCGCCGGCATGCCCGGGCACTTCCACCACGCGGAAAAGAAGGGCTACTCGGGCGTGGGCCTGTACAGCCGCCACACGCCGTCCGACGTGATCATCGGCCTGGGCGGTGCTGAGCACGCGGTCGATGGCTGCGGCGAGTTCGACGCCGAAGGCCGCTACGTCGAAATGCGTTTCGACAAGCCCGGCAGCAAGCTCTCCCTCATCAGTTGCTACTTCCCCTCGGGCTCCAGCAGCGAAGAGCGCCAGCAGGCCAAGTTCCGCTTCCTCGACGTCATCCGCCCGCACCTGGCCAAGCTGCGCGCCGAGCGCGAGTTCATCCTGGTCGGCGACGTCAACATCGCCCACAAGGAAGCCGACCTGAAGAACTGGAAGGGCAACCTCAAGAACAGCGGCTTCCTGCCCGAGGAGCGCGCCTGGATGACGCAGCTGCTCGACCCGGCAGGCGACACCGGCTTGGTCGATGTGTACCGCACGCTGCACCCCGACACCACCGACGCCTGCTACACGTGGTGGAGCAACCGGGGCCAAGCCCGCGCCAAGAACGTGGGCTGGCGCATCGACTACCACCTGGCCACACCGGGCCTGGCAGCCACAGCCAAGGCCGCCAGCGTGTTCAAAGACCAGTGGTTCAGCGACCACGCGCCGCTGACGATCGACTACGACTTCCAGCTTTGAACGACCTCCAGTTCTGACGGCCTCCCGCAGGGCTCAGACCTGGCCGGCCTGCGGCGCGAAGCCCTCGAGCACAACCTTGCCGCGCGCCTGCCCTGATTCGATCAGGGCATGGGCGCGCCGCAGGTTGGCCGCGTTGATGGCACCGAAGTGCTCGGCCACGGTGCTGCGCAGGGTGCCTGCGTCCACCAGCCGGGACACCTCGGTCAGCAGCCGGCGCTGCTCGGCCATGTCCTCGGTCTGGAACAGCGAGCGCGTGAACATCAGCTCCCAGTGCAGGGACACGCTCTTGCGCTTGAGCAAGCGCACGTCGATGGGCGCCGGGTCGTCGATCAGGGCGATGCGGCCTTGCGGCGCGATGGCCTCGGCGTACTGCGCGAAGTGCTGGTCGGTTTGCGTCAGGCTGGCGATGTGCGTGACCTGAGGCACGCCGATGCGCTGCAGTTCTTCGGCCAGCGGGCGCGTGTGGTCGATGACGTGGTGGGCACCGAGCTCACGCACCCAGGCTTGGGTTTCGGGGCGCGATGCCGTGCCGATGACGGTGGCGCGGGTGAGTTGGCGCGCCAGTTGCGTCAGCACCGAGCCCACCCCGCCGGCCGCACCGACGATGAGCAGGCTCTGCGGCGCGAAGGCCTCGCCCGCGGTCAGGCCGAGGCGGTCGAACAGCAGCTCCCAGGCGGTGATGGCGGTCAGCGGCAGCGCGGCGGCCTGGGCGAAGTCCAGCGTCTGCGGCATGGGCCCGACGATGCGTTCGTCAACCAGGTGCAGCTCGGCGTTGGTGCCCGGTCGGGTGATGTCGCCCGCGTACCAGACCCGGTCGCCCACGCGGAAAGCCGTGACCTCCGGACCCACCGCGCGCACCACGCCGGCCGCATCCCAGCCCAGCACCTTCCAGCCGCCCTCGGGCGCGTGGGTGCTGCGGCGCACCTTGGTGTCCACCGGGTTGACGGAGATGGCGCGCACCTCGACGAGCAGGTCGCGGCCCTGGGGCACCGGGTCGGGCAGGGTGACGTCTTCCAGGCCGGGGACGTCGGTGATCGCGTCGGTGAGCGGATCGGTGAGGGCGTGGGCCTGGCGGTAGGCGATGGCTTTCATGGGGGCTCCTGGGCAAGGT
>CAIQIL010000396.1 GCA_903871865.1 uncultured Burkholderiales bacterium | reverse complement strand
CGCCAGGTCAGCGACCTCAAGGTCAAGGACCTGCTGCAGCAGCGCTACGAGCGCCTGCAGGCCATGGGCCGCTTCAACGACACGACCGAGCACTGAGCGGCCGCCCGTGGCCAAGGCAACGGAGGGCGAGCCCATGCCTTGCGTGGCCGTGGCCTACAGCGGCGGACGTGACTCGACCGCCTTGCTGCACGCGGTGGCGTGTGCGGCGCGCGAGGCAAACCGCGAGATGCCGGTTGGCCCGTCAGCCCATGCCGGCGGTGGGTCGCTCGATGTCGGGGCCATGTGCGTCGTGGCCCTGCACGTCCACCATGGCCTGAGCCCGAACGCCGATGCTTGGCTGGCCCATGCGCAGGCCACCTGTGATGCCTGGGCCGCCCAGGGCCTGCCTGTGCGCTTGGTGGCGCGCCATGTGCGCTTGTCGGCCGATGCGGGTCAGGGCGTGGAGGCCGAGGCCCGCGCGCTGCGCCACCAAGCCCTGCACGAGATGGCCGTCGAGGTCGGTGCGGACATGCTCTTGCTGGCCCACCACCGCCGCGACCAGGCCGAAACCCTCCTGCTGCAAGCCTTGCGCGGTGGCGGCTTGGCGGGCTTGGCGGCGATGCCCAAAGACGATCTGCGCGACGGCCTGCGCTGGGTGCGACCTTGGCTGGACCACCCGCGCGAGGCCATCGAGGCCTACATCGAGGCGCGTGGCCTGAGCCACATCGACGACGAGAGCAATGGCGACCCGCGTTTCGCCCGCAACCGCCTGCGCTTGGCGGTGTGGCCGGCTTTGCAGGCGGCTTTCCCGCAGGCCGAGGTGGCGCTGGCAGCGTCGGCTGCCAGGTTGGCCGATGCCCTGGTGCCTTGGCGCAGCTGGCAATCCCAGGCGCTGACGGTGCTGCAGGCGCCCGATGACGCTGCGGCCATGAACGTGCGCCTGTGGGCCCGCTGGTCGCCGGCCGAGCGCCGTGAATCGTTGCGGCATTGGTTCGCGTCGGTCAGCGGCCAGGCTTTGTCGGCCAACTGGACGCTGCGGCTGGCCGACGAATTGCCGCGCATGCTGGCCCATGCGCCCAAGCCGCAGGATGCGTGTGGCGTGTGGCCTGAGCTGGGTGTGAGCCTGTACCGCGGCCGTTTGCGATGGGCGCCGGCAGGCGCCCATCGCGGCAAAGGCGGCGGCGAAGGTGGCGGCGGGGGCGCAGCGATGCAGCCTGTCCGCATCGACGCGCCTGGCGACTGGCCCTTGCCTGCCTGGGGCGGCATGCTGCGTGTGGTGCCGTGCACCCAAGGTGGTGTGGTGCTTGAGCGCCTGCTGTGCATGACTGTGGCGCCGCGCACCGGTGGGGAGCGTTTCCAGGCAGGGCCCGGTCGCCCGCCGCGCGCTTTGAAAAAGCAGTTCCAGATGCTCGGCGTGCCCGCCTGGGAGCGCGATGCGCCCTTGTTTTGGGCTGGCGATCAATTGCTGTTTGTGCCCGGCCTGGGCCTGGACGCCCGCTGCTGGGCAGCCCCGGGCATGCCCCAATGCGCGATGAGCTGGCATTGGCTCGACGCCGAGCCTGCGGCGGCGCTAAAATGCGAGGTTTGATCGCGCGCTGGTTCCGCCACCATCCCGGGTGATGGGGCAGGGGACACCGCTGAGGCCTGAGCAGGCTTCGGCTGGCGCCCAAGGCGCGCGATGGCATCCAACAACATCTGACATGGCACTGATCGTTCACAAATACGGCGGCACGTCGATGGGCTCCACCGAGCGCATCCGCAACGTCGCCAAGCGGGTGGCCAAGTGGGTGCGTGCGGGTCATCAACTCGTGGTCGTGCCCTCGGCCATGAGCGGTGAAACCAACCGCCTGCTCGGCCTGGCCAAGGAACTCTCCGCGGACCCCAGCGCCCGCGAGCTCGACATGATCGCCGCCACAGGCGAGCAGGTTTCGTCGGGCCTGCTGGCCATTGCGCTGCAGGCCGAGGGCCTGGCGTCGGTCAGCTACGCCGGCTGGCAGGTGCCTGTCAAGACGAACTCGGCCTTCGGCAAAGCCCGCATCGAGAGCATCGACGACGCCCGCGTGCGTGCCGATCTGGCAGCAGGCAAGGTCGTGGTCATCACCGGCTTCCAGGGCGTGGACCCTGACGGCCACATCACCACCCTGGGCCGTGGCGGCTCCGACACCTCGGCCGTGGCCGTGGCGGCCGCAATGAAGGCCGACGAGTGCCTGATCTACACCGACGTGGACGGCGTGTACACGACCGACCCCCGCGTGGTGCCCGAAGCCCGCCGCCTGAACGCCATCAGCTTCGAAGAGATGCTGGAGATGGCCTCGCTGGGCTCCAAGGTCCTGCAGATCCGCTCGGTGGAATTCGCCGGCAAATACCGTGTGCCCCTGCGCGTGCTGTCCAGCTTCACGCCCTGGGACATCGACCTGGCCGTGGAAGCCAAGTCGGGCACGCTCATCAGTTTTGAGGAAGACGAAAAAATGGAACAAGCCGTTGTTTCGGGCATCGCGTTCACCCGCGACGAAGCCAAGATCACCGTGGTCGGCGTGCCCGACACCCCCGGCATCGCGTACCAGATCGTGGGCAAGGTCGCGGAGGCCAACATCGACGTGGACGTCATCATCCAGAACGTCTCGCACGATGG
>CAIQIL010000395.1 GCA_903871865.1 uncultured Burkholderiales bacterium | reverse complement strand
TCTCGCCTCGTCGGGCAGGCCGAACAGCACCAGGGGCGCGCCGCGCTCGGTGTGCCACACGCCCTCGATGGCCGCGATCTTCTGCGGCTGGTGCTGCAGTGTGTTGAGCCCGTGCGCATCGCCCACCAGGATCTGCACAGGCACCAGCACCGCCGCCACCGTCAGGGCCGCGCGCATCACCAGCGGGGCGGCCGGGCTGGCCGTGCCACGCAGCACGCGCAGGGCCGTCGCCCCCGCGATCAGGAAGCTCACCGTCAGGCCCGAGGCCAGCAGCATGTGCGTCAGCCGGTAAGGGAAGGAGGGGTTGAAGACCACCTCCAGCCAGCTGCGCACGTGGAACTCACCGTTGACGAGCTCGAAGCCCGTGGGCGTCTGCATCCACGAGTTCAGGCTCAGGATCCAGAAGGCGCTCAGCGTCGTGCCGAACGCCACCAGGCCACTGGCCAGCAGGTGCACGCGCTCAGACACCCGCTCGGCACCGAACAACATCACGCCCAGGAAGGTGGCCTCCAGGAAGAAGGCCGTCAGCACCTCGTAGCCCAGCAGCGGCCCGGCGATGTTGCCCACCCGCTCCATGTAGCCCGGCCAGTTGGTGCCGAACTGGAAGCTCATGGTGATGCCGCTGACCACGCCCATGGCAAAGGTCAGGGCGAAGATCTTGGTCCAGTAGCGCCAGGCCAGCAGCCAGCGCTCGTCGCGCGTGCGCACCCAGCGCCAGCGGAAGAACACCAGCCACCAGCCCAAGGCGATGCTGATCGTCGGGAACAGGATGTGGAAAGAGATGTTGGCTGCGAACTGCATGCGCGACAGGAGCAGGGCGTCCATGGCTCATCCCTCCGTGCCGGTGTGGCCGGCGCTGGCGGGCTTGGCTGCACCGCGCTTGGCGATGCCGGTGAAGTCCAGCAGCTTGCCCACCTTGGCGCCCATCTTCATCAGCTTGGACAGGGTTTGCGCGTCCATGTGGCTGACCTCGTCGAACCACTGCGTCAGTTGCTCGATGAGGTCGTGCATCTCGCGCATGCGGGCCTGGGCGTGGGCGTCCTCGGGGCTGGCGGGCTCTTGCAGCAGGGCGTCGCGCAGCATGCTCAGCGTCGGCTCGATCTCGCGGCGGCGGCGCTCCTCGGCCAGGCGGCGGAAGGTGTCCCAGGCGTCGCCCGAGGGCTCGAAGTACTCGCGGCGGTCGCCGGGCATGTGCCGCAGCCGCACCAGGCGCCAGGCCTGCAACTCCTTGAGGCCCATGCTGACGTTGGAGCGTGAAAAGCCCAGCGTCTCTGCCATCTCGTCGGCGTGGATGGGCAAGGCAGACACGTAGATCAGGGCGTAAATCTGCCCCACGGTGCGGTTGATGCCCCAGCGGCTGCCCATTTCGCCGAAGTGAGAGACAAAGCTGTGGGCAAGGGGGCTGAGCGTGGTCATGGCGGGCCTCGAAAGTTCTGGCAGGCGTTTGAGATGCCGCAATGATATGCTGAAAGTTCAGTAATTACTGAAAATACAGCAATCCCATGAGGTGGCGAGTGGGATGTCTCCGGCAGCCATGACGCGCGATTGAATCGGCTTGCGGCGGTACTTTTTCCTGGGGGCGGGCCGGGGTGTCGGCAGCGAACCCTTCGTGTCACGCAGCATCCTGTGTTGACCCAGATCAAAGCGCGACATTCACATCCAACAGAGACCCATCCCGTCAGAGGAGACACCATGACCACCCCCGTTGCACAGCACCCCATCGTCCCCCGCGAGCGCCTGCAATTCGGCCTGGACGGTGACATCCCCCGTTTCTGGTACGGCGGCGACCCTTTCAAGACGCGCTTTTGGGACGCCCTGTCCATCATCTTCCCGCCGGGCGAAAAATTCTTCATGACCTGCGTGCGTGATTTCCGCGACCAGATCAGCGACCCCAAGCTGCTGCAGGACATCAAGGACTTCAACCGCCAGGAAGCACAGCACGGCATGGTCCACCGCCAGGACAACGACCGCCTGCGCAAGCAAGGCATCGACGTGGACAGCCTGACCCAGTACGTGGACGAGTTGCTCAATGGCCACTACCGCAAGCATTACAGTCG
>CAIQIL010000394.1 GCA_903871865.1 uncultured Burkholderiales bacterium | reverse complement strand
GCGAGGCCGAGGTCCAGCAGCCGAAGACGCAGGCGACCTTGTCGTTGACCAGCAGCTTCTTGGACTTTTCGGCAAACGTCGGCCAGTCGGAGGCGCCGTCTTCCTTGATGACCTTGATCTTGCGGCCCAGCACGCCGCCCATGGCGTTGATCTGGTCGATGGCGAGCTGTTCGGCCTGGATGGAGCCGGTCTCGGAGATCGCCATCGTGCCGGTGGCCGAGTGCAGCTGGCCCACGGTCACTTCCGTGTCGGTCACGGCCAGCTTGGTGGTGTTGATGGCCGAGGTGGCCGGTGCGGCGGCGCGGCTCAGGCCGGGCAGGCTGCCGAGGCCGGCCACACCTGCCATGCCGGCGAGGGGGAGGGCGCCCATGCCTTGCAGCAGGCGGCGGCGGTTTTTGGACAGATCGTCAGAGTGGTTCGACATGGACAGAGCTCCTTGCACAACAGTGGGGATCAACGAGAGACTTCAGGGCGTGGTCTGCCTCGTCTTGGTGCATGCCGTTGGGCGCTGCCTGCACCGTGTGACGCGGCCTTGGGTCACACAGTACGGAGCACCGGGTATTCCATGAATACGTCAATTGACGTAGGCGTTGTGCGCAGGGCGCATGCGCTGGGGCTGGGGCTGGGGCTGGACCGCTTCTTGCGCTCTCTGAGGGTTTGTGTGTCCTGGAGTCCGTCCGTGCCCGTTGCCCGGCAAAAGATCTTCCACATCCGCCGCGAGTACAACGCCTGGGTTGCCAACGAGACCCTGGAGGACTACGCCCTGCGCTACACGCCGCGTTCCTTCCGCAAATGGAGCGAGATGCGCGTGGCCAACACGGCCTTCGGGGCGCTGTCCTTCCTGGCGCTGGAGGCCATTGGCGGTGCCATCGCGCTCAACCAGGGTTTCGGCAATGCGCTGTGGGCCATCCTGGTCGTGGGCCTCATCACCTTCCTGACCAGCCTGCCCATCAGCATCTACGCGGCCCGCCATGGCGTGGACATGGACCTGCTCACCCGGGGCGCGGGCTTCGGCTACCTGGGCTCCACGCTGACCTCGCTGATCTACGCCAGCTTCACCTTCATCTTTTTCGCGGTGGAGGCGGCCATCATGGCGCTGGCACTGCAGATGCTGTTCGGCTGGGCCATGCCGCTGTGCTACGTGGTGTCGTCCCTGCTCGTCATCCCGCTGGCCACGCACGGCATCACGCTGATCTCGCGCCTGCAGATGTGGACGCAGCCGCTGTGGTTGCTGCTGTGGCTGGCGCCTTTCGTGGCGGTGTGGTGGCACAAGCCACAGGCCTATGTGGAGTTCACCTCGCTGGCCGGGCGCATGTCGGGCGACAGCAGCTTCTCGTGGTCGGCCTTCGGCATGGCGGCCACGGTGGCGTTCTCGCTCATCCTGCAGGTGGGTGAGCAGGTGGACTTCCTGCGCTTCCTGCCGGAAAAAACCCAGGCCAACCGCGTGCGCTGGTGGACGGCGGTGCTGGTGGCCGGGCCTGGCTGGGTGGTGCCCGGCATGCTCAAGATGCTGGCCGGTGCCTTCCTGGCCTACCTGGCCTTGCAGCGCGAGGTGCCGGTGGACCGCGCCATGGAGCCCACGCAGATGTACCTGGCCGGCTTCAGCGAGGTGTTTT
>CAIQIL010000393.1 GCA_903871865.1 uncultured Burkholderiales bacterium | reverse complement strand
GCCCTGGCCCTCGCAGCCCGGGCAGCGGCCCTCGCCGGTGTTGAAGCTGAAGCGGTTGGGTGCGTAGCCACGGGCGCGCGACTCCAGCGTGTCGGCAAACAGCTTGCGGATGGTGTCCCAAAAGCCGATGTAGGTGGCCGGGCAGCTGCGCGGCGTCTTGCCGATGGGGGTCTGGTCGACCTCCAGCACGCGGTCGATGGCACCCCAGCCCTCGACGCCCTCGCAGCCCGTCCACAGCGGTGCCGTGGTGGCGCGCAGCTTGGGCGCGATGGCCACGGCGGCTTGCACATTGGCCAGCAGCACGTCGCGCGCGAAGGTCGATTTGCCCGAGCCCGACACGCCGGTGACGGCCACCAGGCGGTGCAGCGGCACCTGGGCGCTGACCTGGTCGAGGTTGTGCAGGCGGGCCTTGTGCACGTGCAGTTGCGGCGTGTCGGCGGCCACCGGGCGGCGGCCCACGGCCTGGCCGTCGGCGTCCACGCGCAGCGGGTGCTGCATGGGCGAGCGCAGGCAGCGGCCGGTCACCGAGGCCTCGCTGGCCATGATGTCGGCCAGGCTGCCCTGGGCCACCACCGTGCCGCCGCGCACACCGGCGCCCGGGCCGATGTCGATGATGTGCTCGGCGCGGCGGATGGTGTCTTCGTCGTGCTCGACCACCACCAGCGTGTTGCCCGACTGGCCCAGCGTGTGCAGGGCGTCCAGCAGCATCTGGTTGTCGCGCGGGTGCAGGCCGATGGTGGGCTCGTCGAGCACGTAGCACACGCCCTGCAGGTTGGAGCCCAACTGCGCGGCCAGGCGGATGCGCTGGGCCTCGCCGCCCGAGAGCGTGGGCGCGGCGCGGTCCAGGCTGAGGTAGCCCAGGCCGACCTGCTCCATGAAGCTCAGGCGGGACTTGATCTCGCTGACGATGTCGCGGGCAATCGTCGCTTCGCGGCCGTCGAGCTTGAGCTTCTCGGTCCACTTGCGCGCGTCCTTCACCGACAGCGCCGAGACCTCGGCCACCGACTGCCCACGGCCCGGGCCGACCAGGCGCACGGCCAAGGCCACCGGGTTCAGGCGCGCGCCGTGGCAGGTGCCGCAGGCCGCGTCTTCCACGTCGTCCAGCTCGGGTTCGGCGAAGGTTTTTTCCCGACCCTGTTCGCGGCCTTTGTTGTCGTCGGTGGAATCGTCCATCACCTTGCGCTGCTCGCGCGTCAGCGCCAGGCCCGTGCCCACGCAGTCGGGGCACCAGCCGTGCTTGCTGTTGTAGCTGAACAGGCGCGGGTCCAGCTCGGGGTAGCTGGTGCCGCAACTCGGGCAGGCGCGCTCGGTGCTGAACACCTTGACGCGGCCCATGTGCAGGGTGGACTTGCCCGTGGACAGCGCTTCCGACAGCCCTTCCAGCCCGCTGATGAGGTGGACCACGCCTTTGCCGTGTTCCAGCGCCGTGGCCAGCAGCTCGCGCAGGCGGCCTTCGTTCTCGGGCGTGACGACGACATCGCCCACCGGCAGCTCGATGGTGTGCTCGCGGTAGCGGTCGATGCGTGGGCCCTTGGCCGTGCCCCAGCCGGCACTCGGCAGGAACTCGCCGTCCACGCGCAGGTAGTCGAAGCCGCGGGTGGAGGCCCACTTGGCCAGCTCGGTGTAGATGCCCTTGCGGTTGACCACCAGCGGCGCCATCAGGCCGATGTGCTGGCCGCGGAAGTCGCGCACCCACTGTGCGGCGATGGCCTCGGGCGTTTGCGGCAGCACGGGGATGGGCTGGCCCTCGGCATCGACGCAGCTGGTGCAGTGCTGGGTGCCCAGCTTGACGTAGAGCAGGCGCAGGAAGTGGTGGACCTCGGTGGTCGTGCCCACGGTGGACTTGCGCCCGCCGCGCGACAGGCGCTGCTCGATGGCCACGGTGGGCGGGATGCCATACACCGCATCGACTTCGGGCCGGCCCGCCGGCTGCACCAGCGAACGCGCGTAGGCGTTGAGCGATTCGAGGTAGCGGCGCTGGCCCTCGTTGAAGAGGATGTCGAAGGCCAGCGTCGATTTGCCCGAGCCCGACACGCCCGTGATGACGTTGAACTTGCCGCGCGGGATGTGCACGCTCAGGCCCTGGAGGTTGTTCTCGTGGGCGTTGACCACCTCGATGGCGTCATGCCCCGGGGCCTGGGCGGCGGCTTCGCGGCGCTGCTTGCGGCGCGCGGCGATCACGGCCTGCAGCGAGGTGCCATCCTCGGTCGACGTCTTGGGCTGGAGCTCGTAGGTGGCGTGGCGCTCTTCGGCGCGCAAGGAGGTGGCGGCTGCTGTCGCGGGCGCATCGTCCAGGCCCATGGCGCGTTCGTACTCGCGCAGGGCCATGGCGGTGTGGGTGTCGCCTTGCTTGAGGTCTTCCGGTGCGCCCACGGCCACCAGCTGCCCGCCGCCCGAGCCGCCCTCAGGGCCCAGCTCGATCAGCCAGTCGCAGGCGCGGATGACGTCGAGGTTGTGCTCGATCAGGACGATGCTGTTGCCCGCGTCCAGCAGCTTGGCGAAGGCCCGCATCAGCTTGGCGATGTCGTCGAAGTGCAGGCCCGTGGTGGGCTCGTCGAACATGAACAGCGTGCCCTTGCGCGCCGTGCGCTGGCCCGACTTGGCCTTGTGCGCTGCGGCTTCGACGAGGTGGCCGGCCAGCTTGAGGCGCTGCGCCTCGCCACCCGACAGCGTGGGCACGGGCTGGCCCAGCTTGACGTAGTCCAGGCCCACATCGGCCAGGGGCTGCAGGGCGCGCACCACATCGACGTCCTGGCCGAAGAGCTTGACGGCCTCGGCCACGGTCAGCTCCAGCACGTCGGAGATGCTGAGCTTCTTGTTCAGTCGCTCGATCTGCACCTCACGCACCTCGGCGCGGAAGCGCGTGCCATCACAGTCAGGGCAGCGCAGGTACACATCGCTGAGGAACTGCATCTCGACGTGCTCGAAGCCCGAGCCGCCGCAGGTCGGGCAGCGGCCATTGCCCGCGTTGAAGCTGAAGGTGCCCGCGGTGTACTTGCGTTCGCGCGACATCGGCGTCAGCGCGAACAGCGTGCGCACCGCGTCGAAAGCGCCCACGTAGCTGGCGGGGTTGGAGCGCGCGGTCTTGCCAATCGGCGACTGGTCGACGAAGTTGACGGCGCTCAGCCAGTCGGCGCCCAGCAGGTCATCGTGCTCGCCGGGGCTCTCGGTGGCCTCGCCGAAGTGGCGCAGCAGGGCGGGGTGCAGGATGTCCTGGATCAGGGTGGATTTGCCCGAGCCACTGACACCCGTCACGCCCACCAACCGCTGCAATGGAAATTCTAGGGTCAGGTCCTGCAGGTTGTGTTCGCGCGCGCCTTGCAAGATGAGCTTGGGTGTGCTGTCCTGCACGGGGCGTCGCTGACCGATCCCGATGCGACGGCGTGCGCCCAGGTAAGCGCCCGTGAGGGTCTCGGCTTTTTTCAGGTCTTCGGGTGTGCCATCGAAGACGATGCGCCCGCCCTGGTGGCCGGGGCCCGGACCCATGTCGATGACGCGGTCGGCGGCCAGCATCACGGCCGGGTCGTGCTCGACCACCACCAGCGTGTTGCCCGCATCCACCAGGCGCTGCATGGCCACGTTGATGCGGTCCATGTCGCGCGGGTGCAGGCCGATGCTGGGCTCATCGAGCACGAACAGGGTGTTCACCAAGGAGGTGCCGAGCGCCGTGGTCAGGTTGATGCGCTGCACCTCGCCGCCGCTCAGGG
>CAIQIL010000392.1 GCA_903871865.1 uncultured Burkholderiales bacterium | reverse complement strand
CGGCAGGCACCTGGGGCCCGGCCGCGGCCAGCGCCCTGGTGGCGCGCGACGGCTTCGCCTGGGCTGAGGAGGCCTGAGGCTTTCTCGGGTCAGGCCGACTGCAGCAAGCCGTCCACGCCGTACAGGCGGGCCAGCTCGGTGAGCTTCGGGGGCAGCGAGCGCACCGAAAATGCCCGGCCCTTGGCACGCGCCATGCGCTGGCACTCCAGCAACACCGCCAGCGCGCTGGAGTCGAACTGGCGCAGGTCCGAGCCATCGACCGTCAGCATGGCGGCCTCCGAGCCCCCGGCCGCGGCCGCCTGGTTCAGCGTCTGCGTGAACAGGCTGAGCACGTGTGGCACCTCCGCGTGCGTGATGACCGAGGGCAGCAACAGCATCAGCCGGCCACCTTCTTGGCGGCGAGCTGCTTGTTGCGCTCGACCAGCTTGCCGATCAGGCCATCCACGCCCGAGGCGGTGACTTCCTGCGCGAAGCTGCTCTGGTAGGTCTGCACCAGCCAGGCGCCCAGCACGTTGACGTCGTAGATCTTCCAGCCGCCATCGACCTTTTCCAGGCGGTAGTCCAGCTGGATGGTGTCGCCCTTGTTGCGCACCAGCGTGCGCACGACCACCTCGGTGTCCTCCGGGCGGCCACGCATGGGCTTGTACTCGATGGTCTGGTCCTTGATCTGTGCGGCCGCACCGGCGTAGGTGTAGACCAGCAGGGTCTTGAACTCTTCCTGCAGGCGCTTTTGCTGCTCGGGCGTGGCCTGGCGCCAGCTGCGGCCCACGGCCGTGGCCGTCATGCGCTGCAGGTTGACGTTGGGCATGATCTTGGTGTCCACCATGGCCTGGACCTTGCGCAGGTCACCCTGCTGGATGGCCTTGTCGGACTTGACGGTGGCAAACACCTCGTCGGTGATGGACTTGATGAACGCATCGGGCGCCAGGGCCGTGGTGGCATCGGCGGCGGTGGCGGTCTGGGCAGACAAAGCAGTCAGTGGCACGGCCACACCCAGGGTGAGGGCGCTGGCCAGCACCGATTGCTGCAAAACGTGGCGGAAATTGTGCATGGAGGGCTCCTTGAGTGTCACGGCCTTCTGTCGCTCAACGCGCGAGCGGGCCGTCTGGACGACAAACCCTTGCCTGGGCAGTGATCTGGCACACAGTATGCCTCGGCCGCCGCAAGTTTGCTGCGGTGCCGCACACGGCCCAGGTGCTGCTCAGGGCTTCGCAGGCGCAGAGGGCGCTGGGCCAGGCGCTGGCGCCGACGCTGAACCGTCGGCGCTGGCCGATGCCGCTTCGGGCGCGGGCGCGGCGCCCTCGGGGTCGTCCGCAGGCTCGTCGTCTTCCGGCGGGTTGCCCTCGTAGATCAGGTTCTGGCGGCGCTGCAGGTAGGCGTCGCGGGTGAAAGCGTATTTGTCCAGGGCGACGTCGTCGAGCAAGCCCGTGGCGCCGAGCAAGCCGGCGCGCACGCTGACGAGTTGCAGACCGACCAAGCCGAAAGTGACCGCCTCGGTTTCGCCGAAGGTCGAAGCCGAAAAGTAAAGATCTCCAGGGATGCTGACCGAGTCACGCAGCGTCGAAGGGCCGAGCACCGGCCAGACGATGTAGGCGCCGGGCTTGACGCCCCAGACACCCAGGGTCTGCCCGAAATCCTCGTTCGGGCGGTCCAGGCGCATGGGCGTGGCCCAGTCCACCAGGCCGCCCAGGCCCAGCGTCGTGTTGATGGTCACGCGCATCACCGAGACCGTGCCATCGCGGAAGCGACCTTGCAGGAACAGGTTGACGGTGGACCAGACGTCGCGGATGTTGTTGAACACATTGCGCACGCTGTTGCGCACTGGCTCGGGCGTGACCTGGTTGTAGCCCGTGGCCACCGGACGCAGCACGTTGGCGTCCAGCGACTCGTTGAAGGCGAAGACCTGGCGGTTCCAGGACTCGATCGGGTCCGGGTTCTGGCGGGTCGCACAGCCCTGCAGGGTGACCGCGAAAAGCACCGCGGCCCCCAGCGTGGCCACGCGGCGCAGGCGCGACGGTGAAGCGACTGGCATCATTTGCTGGCCCCCTTGGCGCCAGTGTCGTCTGCCGCCTTGTTGAAGAGGAACTGCGAGATCAGGTTTTCGAGCACGATGGCCGATTGCGTGGACTTGATGGTGTCGCCCTGGGCCAGGTTGGTCTCGCCATAGCCCGGCTCCAGGCCGATGTATTGCTCGCCCAGCAGGCCCGAGGTGAGGATCTTGGCCGAGGTGTCTTTCGGGAAGACCACGTCCTTGTTGAGCTTGAGTTCGACCTGGGCTTGGTAGCCCTTGGTGTCGAAGGTGATGTTGCCCACACGGCCCACGACCACGCCGGCGCTGCGCACCGCGGCCTTGGGCTTGAGCCCGCCGAGGTTGTCGAAGCGGGCCACCACGGTGTAGCCCTGGTCGAAATTGAGGGTCAGCAGGTTGCCGGCCTTCAGCGCCAGGAACAGGATGGCGGCGGCGCCCAAGAGCACGAACAGGCCCACCCAGACGTCATGTTTCCATTTTTGCATCGTTGTTCTTTCCAGTTGGCCAGGTTCTCAGATCGAGAACATCATGGCCGTCAGCACGAAATCCAGGCCGAGCACGGCCAACGAGGCCATCACGACGGTGCGGGTGGTGGCCAGCGAGACGCCTTCGGGCGTGGGCTGGCACTCATGGCCTTGCAGCAGGGCCACGAAGGTGACCGTCAGGCCAAACACCAGGCTTTTGAGGATGCCGTTGCCCACGTCGGCAAAGACCTCCACCCCGCCCTGCATCTGCGACCAGAAGGCGCCCGGGTCCACCCCGATCATGACGACGCCGACCAACCAGCCGCCCATGATGCCCACCGCAGAAAACACCGCGGCCAGCAAAGGCATGGCGATGACGCCGCCCCAGAAGCGCGGCGCCAGCACACGGGCGATCGGGTCCACGCCCATCATTTCCATGGCGGCGAGTTGCTCGCCCGCCTTCATCAGGCCGATGCCGGCGGTCAGGGCCGTGCCGGCGCGCCCCGCGAACAGCAGCGCGGCCACCACCGGCCCGAGCTCGCGCACCAGGGACAGCGCGACCATCAGTCCCAGGGCCTCGCTGGAGCCGTAGCGCTGCAGGATGTAGTAGCCCTGCAGGCCCAGCACGAAGCCCACGAACAGGCCGGACACCATGATGATGGCCAGCGAGTAGTTGCCCAGGAAGAAGATCTGCTCGGTCAGCAGGTGCGGGCGGCGCAGGGTCGTGCCCAGCAAGCCCAGCAGCCGCAGGAACAGGCGCGCGGCGTAGCCCAGGTCGGCCAGCTTGCTGCGCACGGCAAAACCGACGTTGGCGGGGTTGAGCCACTGCATCATCCGCGCACTCCGAAATCGTGTCCGGCATCGACGGCCGGATGGTGGAAACGCACCGGGCCGTCGGGCTCGGCGTGCACGAACTGCTTGACCAAGGGGTCGTCGCTGGCGCGCATCTCGTCGGGTGTGCCTTGGGCCACGATGCGGCCATTGGCCAGCAGCACGACGTGGTCGGCGATGACGAAGGTCTCGTGCACATCGTGCGACACAATGACCGTGGTCAGGCCCATGGTGTCGTTGAGTTCGCGGATGAGCCGCGCCGCCACGCCCATGGAGATGGGGTCCAGGCCGGCGAAAGGCTCGTCGTAGAGCATCAACTCAGGGTCCAGCGCCATGGCACGGGCCAGCGCCACGCGCCGCGCCATGCCGCCGGACACCTGGCTGGGCATGAGGTCGCGCGCACCGCGCAAACCCACGGCGTTGAGCTTCATGAGCACGAGGTCGCGCAGGATGGCTTCGGGCAGGCGGGTGTGCTCGCGCAGCGGGAAGGCCACGTTCTCGAACACGGTGAGGTCGGTGAACAGCGCGCCTTGCTGGAACAGCATGCCCATGCGCCGGCGCATGGCCATCAGGCCCTCGGCACCGAGCGCGGCCATGTCCTGGCCGTCGATCAGCACCTGCCCCGTCATGGGCAGGATCTGCCGACCGATGAGGCGCAGCACCGTGGTCTTACCCCCACCCGAGGTGCCCATCAGGGCCACGACCTTGCCGCGCGGCACGGTCAGGCTGATGTCTTCCAGGATGACGCGCTGGCCATAGCCGCAGGTCACCGAACGGAGTTCGATGAAGGGGCGGCTGGCATCGCCAGGGGCATCGGGCGGCACGGGAACAGAGGGTGACATGGCCATGAAAAAAGAGCCGGTGACAGCACCGGCTCCTTGATCATAGGGGATTCACCGATCGCCTGCCGCCCCACCGCGGGGTGGACGCAACAGACGAAGGGTTCAGGGATTGACTCAGCGCGGCAGCGTGCTGGCACCCATCAGGAAGGCATCCACCTCGCGGGCGGCCTGGCGGCCTTCGCGGATGGCCCACACCACCAGCGACTGGCCACGGCGCACGTCACCGGCGGCGAACACCTTGGCGACATTGGTCTTGTAACCCGTGTCGGCATCGGTGCCAGCCTTGGCGTTGCCGCGAGCGTCCTTCTCGACGCCGAAGCCGTTGAGCAGGGTGTCCACCGGGTTGGTGAAGCCCATGGCCAGCAGCACCAGGTCGGCCTTGAGGGTCTGCTCGGAGCCGGCGACTTCTTCGAACTTGCCGTTCTTGAACTCGACGCGCACGGTCTTGACGCCCGTGACCTTGCCGCTGTCCTTGCCTTCTCCACCAATGAATTCCTTGGTGGCGATCGCGAACTCGCGCTCGCAACCTTCTTCATGGCTGGACGAGGTGCGCAGCTTGATCGGCCAGTAAGGCCAGGTCAGGGGGCCGTCCTCCTCTTCGGGCGGACGCGGCATGACCTCGAACTGCACCACGCTCTTGGCGCCGTGGCGGTTGGAGGTGCCCACGCAGTCGGAACCCGTGTCGCCACCGCCGATGACGATGACGTGCTTGCCATCGGCACGGATCTGTTCCTTGACCTTGCCGCCCGCGTTGACGCGGTTCTGCTGAGGCAGGAACTCCATGGCGAAGTGGATGCCAGCCAGGTCGCGGCCAGGCACGGGCAGGTCGCGCGACTGCTCGGAGCCGCCGGTCAGGATGACGGCGTCGAAGTCCTTCTGCAGCTGCTCGGGCGTGACCGTGGCCTGGGCCCAGTTGGTGACCTTGGACGCGGCACCCGACTTGGGCAGCTCGCCGACGATGGTGTTGGTCTTGAAGACCACGCCTTCGGCTTCCATTTGCTTGACACGGCGGTCGATGTGCGACTTGTCGAACTTGAAGTCGGGGATGCCGAAACGCAGCAGGCCACCGATGGTGTCGTTCTTCTCGAACACGGTCACGTCGTGGCCGACGCGGGCCAGCTGCTGGGCCGCGGCCATGCCGGCAGGACCGGAGCCCACCACCGCCACTTTTTTACCCGTCTTTACCTTGGCCGGCTGCGGCTGAACCCAACCTTCGGCCCAGGCGCGGTCGATGATCGAATGCTCGATCGACTTGATGCCCACGGCGTCGTTGTTGATGTTGAGCACGCAAGCCGCTTCACAGGGCGCCGGGCAGACGCGGCCGGTGAAGTCGGGGAAGTTGTTGGTCGAGTGCAGGACCTCGATCGCGCTCTTCCAATCGCCCTGGAAAACCAGGTCGTTGAAGTCCTGGATGATGTTGTTGACCGGGCAGCCGTTGTTGCAGAACGGTGTGCCGCAGTCCATGCAACGCGCGCCCTGGATCTTGGCCTCTTCAGGCTTGAGACCGATGACGAATTCCTTGTAATTCTTGACACGCTTTTCAACGGGCTCGTAGCCCTCTTCCAGCCGCTCGAATTCCAGAAAGCCAGTGACTTTTCCCATTTCCATTCACTCCACGTCGTCGGTTCAGGCCTTGGCCTTGCCGGTCTTCGACTTGCCCTCATCGCCCTTAGCCTTGGCGATGGTGACGCTTGCTTCTTGCTTGGCGCCCATTTCAGTCAGCGCGCGGCGGTACTCATGCGGGAACACCTTGACAAACTTCGGCATGGCCGTCGCCCAGTTGTCCAGGATCTCGCGGGCACGCAGCGAACCGGTCCAGCGATGGTGGTCTTCGATGAGCTTCTTGAGTGCCGCTTCATCAGCCACACCCTTGTGCATCGGGATGCCCGCATCCAGCTGCTCGGCGGCAGGCAGCACCTTCTCCAGGGCGACCTGGGCGGTGTTGACACGCTTGGCGAACTGGCCGTCTTCGTCGTAGACGTAGGCCAGGCCACCGGACATGCCTGCCGCGAAGTTGCGGCCGGTCTTGCCCAGCACCACGACCGTGCCACCGGTCATGTATTCGCAACCGTGGTCGCCCGTGCCTTCGACCACCGCCGTGGCACCGGACAGACGCACGCCGAAGCGCTCGCCACCCACACCACGGAAGAAGGCCTCACCTTCGGTGGCACCGTACAGCACGGTGTTGCCGACGATGATGTT
>CAIQIL010000391.1 GCA_903871865.1 uncultured Burkholderiales bacterium | reverse complement strand
TCCGCGCCCATGGTGGGCTCGAACTCGTGCACCTGCTCGGCGCCCACCACCTCGGCCATCACCTCGCGCACGAAGTGGGCCTCGAAGGCGTGGTTCACCGTGGGCGGGTAGTTGCGGCTGAACTCGAAATCGGCGCTGGCGCCAAACGCGGCGCACAGCTGCTGGGTGATCTCGCGCATGCGGTTTTCGATCAGGTCCAGCACCTCGGTGGTGAAGGTGCGCACCGTGCCTTGCATCACCACCGACTCGGGGATGACGTTGGTGGCCTCGCCGGCCTGGATCATGGTCACCGAGATGACGCCCGTCTCCACCGGCCGCACATTGCGCGTCAGGATGGTCTGGTAGGCCTGCACCAACTGGCAGGCCACGGGCACGGGGTCGATGCCCAGGTGCGGCATGGCGCCATGGCAACCCTTGCCGCGGATGGTGATGTGGAACTCGTTGCTGGACGCAAAGCACGGCCCGTTGCGCACGGCGAAGCTGCCCACGGGCATGCCGGGCCAGTTGTGCATGCCGAAGATGGCGTCCATCGGGAAGCGCTCGAACAAGCCGTCGCGGACCATCTCCCGCGCGCCGCCGCCGCCTTCTTCTGCGGGCTGGAACACCACATACACCGTGCCTGCGAAATCGCGGTGCGCCGCCAGGTGCTGGGCCGCGGACAGCAGCATGGCGACGTGGCCGTCGTGGCCGCAGGCGTGCATCTTGCCGTGGTGGCGGCTGGCGTGGGCGAAGGTGTTGTGCTCCGTCATGGGCAGGGCGTCCATGTCGGCACGCAGGCCGATGGCGCGCGGCCCCGGGCGCAAGCCCTGGATGACCCCGACCACGCCGGTCTTGCCCAAGCCGCGGTGCACCTCGATGCCGAAAGACGCCAGCGTGCGCGCCACGATGTCGGCGGTGCGCTCTTCCTCGAAGCACAGCTCGGGGTGGGCATGGATGTCCCGGCGCAGCACGCGGATGGCCTCGGCCTGGTCCAGCAATTCGGGCAGAACGGTGGGGGGCAAACCAGTGGCTGATGCGGTCATGGTGTCGGCGCCAGGGCGAGCGTGGCTGGCGAAAGCGTGCAAAAAGGCGTGCCGCTTCATCTTACCCCCGAGCCCCGCCATCCGCGCGGGCGCCACGGACCGGTTTACAGTGCGGTGCCCGCGGATTCACCCGAGGGCATTCAGTCAGTTTGGCAAGTTCGCAAGGAGACCGCCGTGAGCGACGTGACGTTCCAACAATCGCACACCCTGGGCCTGGAGAAGGCCCGTGAACTGGCCCAGAAGTGGGTGGACACCTCGGCGTCCAAGCTGGGCCTGAGTTGCCAGCACCAGCAAGGCGCCGATCAGGACACCATCACCTTCGAGCGCATGGGCGTCAAAGGCACGATGAAGGTGACGGGCACCGAGTTCGACCTGAGCATCAAGCTCGGCATGATGATGTCGGCGCTCAAGCCCATGATCGAGGCCGAAGTGGCCAAGAGCCTGGGCCGCTTGATCGAGAAGTCTCAGAACAGGGCCGAGGGCCAGGCCTGAGCCCTTGCCCCAGCCCGTCGGCTCACTTCTTCAGCGACTCGATCAGGTCGATGTACGCCTGCTTGGCAGCGTCCTGGGTCTTGCCCTTGAGGCCGGCCCAGGCGTCGTACTTGGCGCGGCCCACGAAATCCATCATGCCGGGGCGGTCGCCCTGCACATCGCCCACGCTGCCTTGCTTGAACAGCGAGTAGATCTGCAGCAGGGTGCTGTTGTCGGGCTTGGCGGGCAGCAGCTTGGAGTCGGCCAGGGCCTGGTCGAAGCGGGCTTGCAGATCGGACATGTTCTTGTCTCCTGTGGGTGTGTCAAGGCCGGGCCATGTTACTACCCGTTCCATGCGCTCAAGCCCTCGGCAGCCCCCTCAAAACAGGGCCTGAAAAACCTGGGGTCAGCACGCGCAAGGCGGCCTCTCTAGAATGCGCACCTCCATGAATGCCATCTCCTTCCAGCAGGTCACCAAGACCTTCACCTCCGCCGGCCGCGAGGTCCGTGCCCTGCAGGGCGTGAGCTTCGACATCGCCGAGGGCGAGTTCTTCGGCTTGCTCGGCCCCAACGGCGCGGGCAAAACCACCCTCATCAGCATCCTGGCGGGCCTGAGTCGCGCCACCTCTGGCCGCGTCACGGTGCAGGGCCACGATGTGGTGAGCGACTATGCCGCCGCCCGCCGCGCCTTGGGCGTGGTGCCGCAGGAACTGGTGTTCGACCCCTTCTTCTCGGTGCGCGAGACCCTGCGCATCCAGAGCGCCTACTTCGGCCTGCGCCGCAATGACGACTGGATCGACGAGCTGCTGGCCCACCTGGGGCTGGCTGACAAGGCCGAGGCCAACATGCGCCAGCTCTCGGGTGGCATGAAGCGCCGTGTGCTGGTGGCCCAGGCCCTGGTCCACCGCCCGCCGGTCATCGTGCTGGACGAGCCCACCGCGGGCGTCGATGTGGAACTGCGCCAAACGCTGTGGCAGTTCATCGCCAAGCTCAACAAGGACGGCCACACCGTGCTGCTGACCACGCACTACCTGGAAGAGGCCGAGGCCCTGTGCCACCGCATCGGCATGCTCAAGCAAGGGCAACTGGTGGCGTTGGACCGCACCTCGGCCCTGCTGGCGGGCACGGCCTCCACCATGCTGCGTTTCAAGACGGATGCGGCCCTGCCGCCTGCGCTGGCTGCGCAGGCCCGCATCACCGGGCGCATCGTGCAACTGCCGGCACGCGATGCCGCCGAGGTCGAGCACACGCTGGCGGCGTTGCGCGAAGCCGGCTGCGCCATCGAGGACCTGGAGATGGGCCGTGCCGACCTGGAAGATGTGTTCCTGGCCATCATGCAGGGCCGCTTGACGCCACCGCCGCCTGCCGTGGCGCCGGCCGGTGGCCTGGCCGCTGCAGCGCAGGGGGTATCGGCATGATCTGGCTCGCATCCCTGCAGGGCGCCCGCCCGCTGTTCGTCAAGGAAGTGCTGCGCTTCTGGAAGGTGGCTGCACAGACCGTCGGCGCGCCTGTGCTGACGGCCGTGCTCTACCTGCTCATCTTCGGCCACGTGCTGGAGAACCACGTGCAGGTCTACCCGGGCGTGGGCTACACGGCCTTCCTGGTGCCGGGCCTGGTGATGATGTCGGTGCTGCAAAACGCCTTTGCCAACAGTTCGTCCTCGTTGATCCAGAGCAAGATCACGGGCAACCTCGTGTTCGTGCTGCTGACGCCGCTGTCCCACCGCGCCTGGTTCCTGGCCTATGTCGGGGCCTCGCTGGTGCGTGGCCTGATGGTGGGCGCGGGCGTCTGGCTGGCCACCGTGGTGTTCGCCGCGCCCCAGATGGCACAGCCGCTGTGGGCGCTGACCTTCGCGGTGCTGGGCGGTTGCCTGCTGGGCTCGCTGGGCCTGATCGCCGGGCTGTGGGCCGACAAGTTCGACCAGATGGCGGCCTTCCAGAACTTCGTCATCCTGCCCATGACCTTCCTGTCGGGCGTGTTCTACTCCGTGCATTCCCTGCCCGATTTCTGGCACGGCGTTTCGCGCCTCAACCCTTTCTTCTACCTGATTGACGGATTCCGCCGCGGCTTTTTCGGCCAGAGCGACGTCAGCCCCTGGTCGAGCCTGGCGGTGGTCCTGGGCGTCACGCTCGCCGTGGCCGCCGTGGCGCTGCGCCTGCTGAAAACGGGCTACAAAATCAGGCACTGAAGCCTTCTTCCGAACCGAGCACCCCATGGCCAATCCCACGCCCGCCGAAGTCCAGAACTACATCGCCGCCGGCCTGCCTTGCACTCACCTGGAAGTGGAGGGCGACGGCCAGCACTTCTTCGCCACCATCGTGTCGGCCGAGTTCGATGGCAAGAACCGCGTGGCGCGCCACCAGCGCGTCTACCAGGCCCTGGGCGATAGAATGCGTGCCGAGATCCACGCCCTGTCGATGAAGACCCTGACACCGACAGAGTGGTCGCAACAGGCGCCCCAGGCCCCCAAGGCCCCTGGCGGCTGAAGCGCGCCGGATTTCCCGCCAAGGCATTTCACCAAGGCACCACGCCCCTGCAACCTTTTCACCCGGCGCATGCGTCACCCCTGTGCGGTGGCCCGTGCGCCCTTCGTGCTTCATGGACAAACTCCTGATCCGTGGTGGTCGCCGCCTGCAAGGCGAAGTGACGATCTCCGGCGCCAAGAACGCCGCCCTGCCTGACCTTTGCGCCACGCTGCTGAGCGCCGAGCCTGTCACCCTGCACAACGTGCCGCGCCTCAAAGACGTGGGCACGACGCTGAAGTTGTTGGGCAACATGGGCGTGGTCCACGCGGCCGATGCGGCCGACGCCAGCACCATCACCCTGGACGCCGGCCAGGTCCACACGCCCGAGGCGCCCTACGAGCTGGTCAAGACCATGCGCGCCTCCATCCTGGTGCTGGGCCCGCTGCTGGCGCGCTTTGGCAAGGCGCGCGTGTCGCTGCCCGGTGGTTGCGCCATCGGTTCGCGCCCGGTGGACCAGCACATCAAGGGCCTGCAGGCCATGGGCGCGCAGATCACGGTGGCACACGGCTACATCGAGGCCAGCACGCCGTTGGGCACCGATGGCCAGCCCACCCGCCTCAAGGGCGCCCGCATCACCACCGACATGGTCACCGTCACGGGCACCGAAAACCTGCTGATGGCCGCCACCCTGGCCGAAGGCGAGACGGTGCTGGAGAACGCGGCGCAAGAGCCTGAAATCGTGGACTTGGCGAACCTGCTGGTTGCCATGGGTGCCAAGATCGAAGGCCAGGGCACGCACCGCATCCGCATCCAGGGCGTGGACCGCCTGCATGGCCTGCGCGGAGAAGCTGCGCACCACATCATCCCCGACCGCATCGAAACCGGCACCTTCCTGTGCGCCGTGGGGGCTGCCGGTGGCGACGTCACCCTGCGCCGCACCGATGCCGACCAGCTCGAAGCCGTCATCGACAAGCTGCGCGAAGCCGGTGTGGCGCTGGAGATCGGCCCCGACTGGATCCGCGTGCAAGGCAAGGGTCGCCCCAAGGCCGTGGGTTTCCGCACCAAGGAGCACCCGGGCTTCCCCACCGACATGCAGGCGCAGTTCATGGCGCTCAACAGCGTGGCCGAGGGCACGGCGGTGATCCAGGAGAACATCTTCGAGAACCGCTTCATGCACGTCAACGAGCTGATCCGCCTCGGCGCGAAGGTCAATGTCGATGGCCACACCGCCGTGGTGACGGGCGTGCCGCAGCTCTCCGGCGCCATCGTCATGGCCACCGACCTGCGCGCCTCGGCCAGCCTGGTGATCGCCGGCTTGGTGGCCGAGGGCGAAACGGTCGTCGATCGCATCTACCACCTCGACCGTGGCTACGACCGCATGGAAGAGAAGCTGCGCGGCATCGGTGCGGACATCGCCCGCGTCAAGGAAAGCGCTTGAACATGATCACCCTCGCACTCTCCAAAGGCCGCATCTTCGAAGAAACCCTGCCGCTGCTGGCCGCTGCCGGCATCCAGGTGCTCGAAGACCCTGAAAAATCCCGCAAGCTGATCCTGCCCACCAACCGCGACGACGTGCGCGTGGTGCTGGTGCGCGCCACCGACGTGCCCACCTACGTGCAGCATGGTGGCGCCGACATCGGTGTGGCCGGCAAGGACATCCTCATCGAGCACGCCGGCAGCCAGGCGGGCTACCCGGCTCCGCCGCTCCAGCTCTCCGACGAGCTCAACATGGAGCTGATGCACAAGATCGCCGTGGCCTCCCGCAAGGGCATCGAGGACGCCGGCGGCACCTATGCGGCGCACCCTGCCGAGGCCGTGGTTGAGAAGATGATCGGCCTCGGGC
>CAIQIL010000390.1 GCA_903871865.1 uncultured Burkholderiales bacterium | reverse complement strand
CCGTACTCCTGCGGGTCGTAGCAGGCCCACACCACATCGACTTCGGCCATGCGGCGCAGGTAGGTGGCGTTGTCGGCATCCATGCTGTCGGCCTGGACCCAGGGCCCCAGGGTGTTGATGCGCTCGCACATGGCACCATGGCCTGGCGGCAGGCAGATGCGCACGTCCATGGCGGGTGCCTGGTCGGCTTGTGCGAAGCGTTGCAGCGTGCGCACCAGCACCTCGAATCCCTTGGTGGTGAAGGGCGAGCCGAAAAAGCCCAGCACGGGGCGTGCCTTGGTTGCGATGTCCGTGGGGGTGGCCAGATCTCGCACCAGTTGCGCCGTGGTGCTGGCCAGCGGGGGCAGCAGGGTCGAGGTGGGCACCGTCTCCTGGCCGAACACGAAGCGACCAGTTTCGCTGTACACCAGCAAGTCGGTGCGCGCAGCCAGGGTGTTGATGCTGTGGGCCATCCACTCGGCCAGGGCCTGGCGGGGTGCCTCTTGCGGATTCCAGAACGCACAGGGCAGCAGCATGCCGAGCACCACGCGGCAGTGGCCTGGCAGTGCGATGTGCTCGGCCAGGGCGCGCAAGTGCAGGGGATAGACCGTGGGCATGAGCAGCACATCGGCATCGGCCAAGGGCGCGCGCGCCAGGTCGTTGGCCACGGCTTGCGTCAGCGCATCGCGGCGTTGAGGGTCCAGTACGTCGGCATCGCTCAGGCGGGTGTAGCCATCGATCTGGATGAGGGGGTGCACCTGGCCTTGCAGTTTGGGCAGCATCTCGGGGCGCCCCAGTCGTTGCACGACGTGGTGCACCTCGTGGCCGCGTTCGCGCACCAGTGCCTCGTCGAACTCATGGACCATGGCGTAGTTGTGGCCGCGGCCGTTGGCCTGGCCTGGGTCCAGATAGACGATCTTCATGGTGTGAGGTCAGCGTGGGGCGTGGGCGGCGCCGCGCAGCGTGGCCAGCATTTGCAAGCCACCGGCGATGCTCAGGAAGGCCATTTGCTCGGCGTCGAACGGCGGATCACGCTCGGCCGTGCCGTCGTGCCCGTCCACCAGCGGTAGGAGACTGGCCAGGCTCTGGGCGTTTTGCCGATCGAAGAAGCGGATGCGGCCAAAGGACAGTTCGCGGTTGGCGTCGATGTCCGAGGCCAGGATGGGGGTGCCCATCAGCGCAGCTTCCAGCATGCCGCTGGCGCCCGGTCCGCCTTCGAACAGGCTGGATTGCAGCAAGGCTTGGGCGCCGGCAATCAATTGCAGCTGGTCGCGGCGCTCGATCAGACCCAGGTCATGCACGCGGTCGCGCACGCCCAGGCGCTCGATCAAGGATTGGATGGCCTCGGCGTAACTGGGGTCCCGGTAGTCGCTGCGCTCACCGGTGAAGACCAGATCGAGCTGGCTGTCAGGGTGGGTTTCCAAGTGCTTGGCGAACGCACCGATGAGCACCTCGTGCTGCTTGTGCAGCCAACGCTGGCTGCAACTGAGCACGTAGGGACGGTGGAAGCCCATGCGGTCGCGCACTTCGGACACCGACCCCCCATCCGTGCTCACATCGATGAACAGCTGGGGCAGGCGCAGCACGCGGCGTGTCTGTGCGGCACCGGCATAAAAGCGCTGGATGTCGTTGGCCACCGAGGTCGAATTGACATAGACCCCCGCGCTGTTTTCCACCAGGGCACGGAAGTGCTGGTCACGCTGCATGCGCTCGCGTTGCGAGAAAAAGCGCGTGAGGTATTGGTGCTGGAAGTCGGGGATGTAGGCGAACCATGGGCGTGTGAAAGAGGGGCCCAGGTTCTCACCCGTGGGGCCGATCACATCCACGTTCAGCGCTTCCAGCGCGCGCGGCAGGTCGCGGTAAAACAGCACATGCTCGATTTGAGGCAGGTGATCCAGCAGGCAGCCCATGGTGCCGCTGGCATTGATTTTCTCGCGCGGAATGG
>CAIQIL010000389.1 GCA_903871865.1 uncultured Burkholderiales bacterium | reverse complement strand
GGCAACTGGCTGTTCTACCTGCCCATGGTGTGGATCGGCTTCGAGCCGCGCTGGGTGCTGCTGGCCCTGTCCATCAACCTGGGCTACCAGTTCTTCGTGCACACGCAGTGGGTGGACAAGCTGCCCGCCTGGTTCGAGTTCATCTTCAACACGCCCTCGCACCACCGCGCCCACCACGGCCGCAACCCGCGCTACATCGACTGCAACTACGGCGGCACGCTCATCGTGTTCGACCGCCTGTTCGGCAGCTTCGTGCCAGAAACCGAAGCGGTGGACTACGGCCTGGTGCGCCCCGTGCACACCCACAACCTGCTGTGGCTGACACTGCACGAATGGGTGCACATGCTGCGCGACGTGCTGCGCCCCGGCCCCTGGTCGCTGCGCCTGCAACACCTCTGGCGCCCGCCGGAGTGGGAGCGCCCTCATGCTGCGCCCAGCGCCCAAGCAGCGGATAATCCCCCCCATGCACCCAAACGCCCTGCTCGACCTCACGACCCAGCTCATCCGTGACGTCCTCAAGCTCGACGCCCCGGCCGACAGCCTCGTCTCCTACTTCTTCCGCCAGCACAAGGCCTTAGGGCAACGCGAGCGCCACGCCCTGGCCGAAACGGCCTACGCCGTGCTGCGCCAACGCCTGCTCTGGGCCAACATGGCGCAATCGGGCCACGGCCCGCTGGAGCGCCGCATGGCGCTGCTGGCTTGGCAAGGCTTGCCTCACGTCCTGAAAAACGGCGCCACGGCCGACGAACTCGCCTGGCTGGATCGCACCACCGCCATCGACCGCAGCACCCTGCCCGACAAGCTGCGCCACACCCTGCCCGACTGGCTGGCCAACCGCCTGCGCGACCAGCTCGGCGACGAAGGCTTCTGGGCCCTGGTGGAGACCTTCTCGGCCTCGGCCCCGCTCGACCTGCGCGTCAACACGCTCAAGGCCAAGCGCGAAGCCGTGCTCGAAGCCCTGGCCGCCGCCCACATCGAGGCCCAGCCCACGCCGTTTTCGCCACTGGGCATCCGCATCCCCGGCAAGCCCGCCCTGCAAAAGATGCCGATCTACACCGACGGCCACGTCGAGGTGCAGGACGAAGGCAGCCAGTTGCTGGCCCTGCTGACCAACCCCAAGCGCGGCGAGATGGTGGTGGACTTCTGCGCCGGCGCCGGCGGCAAGACCCTCGCCCTGGGCGCACTGATGCGCAACACCGGCCGCCTCTACGCCTTCGACGTCTCGGCGCACCGCCTGGAAAACCTCAAGCCGCGCCTGGCGCGCAGCGGATTGTCGAACGTGTACTCCAGCCAGATCGCCCACGAAAACGACGACCGCATCAAGCGCCTGCGCGGCAAGATCGACCGCGTGCTGGTGGACGCGCCCTGCTCCGGCCTGGGCACACTGCGCCGCAACCCCGACCTGAAGTGGCGCCAAAGCCCCAAGGGCATCGACGAGCTGCAGGTCAAGCAAACGGCCATCCTGGCCAGCGCAGCCCGCCTGCTGAAACCCGGTGGCCGCCTGGTCTATGCCACTTGCTCGGTCATCCCCGACGAGAACGAAGGCATCGCCGACGCCTTCACCGCCGCCCACCCGGACTTCGTGCCGCTCAACGCCGCAGAGGCCCTGGAAGCCGCGGGCGTGGAGAACGCCGCCGGCCTGACGACGCCAGCCGGCCACCTGCGCCTGTGGCCGCACCTGCACGCCACCGATGGCTTTTACGCCGCGGTCTGGCAGAAGAAGGACTGAAGGCCGCGCAGTCCCACAGCTGCGCACCAAAGACAAAGGGGCCCGAGGGCCCCTTTTGTCATGCGGTCTGAACCGGCACGCCAAGTCGGCGCGTCAGGTCAGAACAGGCTTTCCTTGACGTAGATGATGTCGTTGGGCATCAGCTTGTCGTTCAGGCCAGGCTCGATGATGTTGACTTCACCCGTCTCGGGGTTGCGGCGGTGCACCTTGATGCCACGCTGCGTGCCACGCAAGGTCAGGCCGCCGGCGTTGGCCAGGGCTTGCAACAGGGTGGTGTCGCGCAGCAGGATCTGGGCGCCCGAGCGCTGCACTTCGCCGTACATGTAGATCTGCGGGGCGCGGTCCACGAACAGGGTGTCGCCGTTTTGCAGCAGGAAATCCGGCTCGGAGCCGCTGGTCGCGAAGACCTTGGTGAAGTCCACTTCCTTGCGGAAGGGCTTGCCCTCGCGCACGCCCGAGATCACGACGATGTCGGAGCCGGCGCCCTGGGTGATGCCGCCGGCCATGGCCATGACCTCCGACAGCTTGTTGCTGCCCGTCACCAGCGGGTAACGGCCCGGCTTGCCCACCAGGCCCAGCACGGACACCTGGTTGGCGGTCGCGCCGATCAGCAGGATGGACACCTGCGGCTGCTTGATGAAGTTGCCGTCCTTCAGGCCGGACGCGATCTTCTTCTCGGCGTCAGACACCGAAATGCCGCCCAGCTTGACGTTGCCCAGCAGCGGGTAGGAGATGGAGCCACCCTCGTTGAGGCGGGCTTCCAGCGAGAGGTCGGGGTTCTGGTAGACCGCGATGCGCACCGAGTCGCCCGGGCCGAGGATGTAGTCGTTTTGCTCGGCCGCCTGGGCCGTCGTCAGCAGGCCCGTGCCTGCGCCGACACCCACGGTGCACACCACGGCCATCAGGGCCCGCTTGAACAACTCACGCATCCAGTTCATGTCCATCTTCCTTGGTTCTCTGAAACATCTTGGCTCGGCGCATGCCTGCCGCCGTTCTGCGGGGCAATGTATCACCGCGCCGTGACACCCTGGCGTGGACCCTCGGGCGTGCCCAAGGTTCCGTGCGCAGCGTCGCCCCCCTCCCCCCGGATGCGGGTGAGGTAAGGCGCCACCTCGGCGGAAGGCATGGGCCGCGCGATCAGGTAGCCCTGCACATCGTCGCAGCCCAGGGCCTTGAGCATGACCAGCTGCTCGGCCGTCTCGATGCCCTCGGCGGTGGTGTCCAGGTGCAGGGCGCGCGCCAGGCTGATGATGGCCGTGACCACGGCCTGGGCGTCTTCGTCGCTGTCGAGCGAGCGCACGAACATGCCGTCGATCTTGAGCTTGTCCAGTGGGAAGCGGCGCAGGTAGGCCAGCGAGGAATAGCCGGTGCCGAAGTCGTCCATGGCCACGCGCACGCCGCGGCTGCGCAGCGCCATCAGGGTGGCCTGGGCGCCGTCGTGGTCCTCGATCAGGGCGGATTCGGTGATCTCCAGCTCCAGGCGCTCGGGCGGCAGGCCGCTGGTGGCCAGGGCCTCATCGACCAGCTCGATGATGGAGGAACTGCGGAACTGCACCGCCGAGAGGTTGACGGCCACGCGCAGGTCTTCCGGCCACAGCGTGGCGAGGCGGCAGGCCTCGCGCAGCACCCAGTTGCCCAAGGACACGATCTGGCCCGTCTCTTCGGCCACGGGGATGAACTCGCCGGGGCCGATCAGGCCGCGCTCGGAGTGCTGCCAGCGCACCAGGGCCTCGAAACCGATGACCTCGCCGGTGTCCAGCTTCATCTGCGGCTGGAAGTGCAGCGTGAACTGCTCGGCGGCCAGGGCGTGGCCCAGCTCCTGCTGCAGCCTGACGCGCGAACGCGCCGTCTCGGCCATGCCGATGTCGAAGAAGCGGTAGGTGTTGCGGCCGGCCGCCTTGGCGGCGTACAGGGCCAGGTCGGCGCACTGCAGCAGGGACTGCGGGTCGCGGCCATCGCGCGGCGCCAGGGCCACGCCGATGCTGGTGCGCGACTCCAGCTGCACCTCGTCGCACTGGTAGGGCTCGGACAGCAGCACCAGCAGGCGCTCGGCCAGGGCGGCGGCCTCGTGCGCCTGGGCATGGCGCCAGGTCAGCAGGGCGAACTCGTCGCCCCCCAGGCGGGCCAGCAGGTCGCCATCGGCCACGCAGGTGGCCAGGC
>CAIQIL010000388.1 GCA_903871865.1 uncultured Burkholderiales bacterium | reverse complement strand
TGACCAGCGGGGGCATGTAGGTGTTCTTCTGTGCTTCGGTGCCGAACTGGAAGATGGTGTTCATGCAACCCAGGCTCAGGCCGGGGTACATGGTGAACGACCAGTTGGCCGTGCCCATCATTTCAGACTTCAGCAGGTTCAGCGACATGGGCAGCTCCTGGCCGCCGTATGCCTTGGGGTGGGAGATGCCTTGCCAGCCACCGGCAACGTACTCAGCGTAGGCTTCCTTGTAGCCCTTGGGCGTGGTGACGGCACCGTCGTGGATGGTGCAGCCTTCTTGGTCGCCCGTCATGTAGAGGGGTGCCAGCACTTCTTCGCAGAACGTGGCGCAGCCTTCCAGGATGGCCTCGACCATGTCGGGGCTGGCGTCTTCTGCGTTGGGTTGCTTGGCGTAGTGACCGGCATAGTCAAACACCTCGTTGAGCTGGAAGCGCACGTCGCGCAAAGGGGCTTTGTACTGCGGCATAGGTCACCTCGGTCAGTGTGTGGGGCCCGCCATCTGTGGCGGCGTTGGGGCAAATCAGGGTGTCGAACGATCGTTCATTTCAAACGGTCGTTTGAGTTCAGGCGCGTTTATACCCCAGAGTCCGCGGCTTGTGTCGAGGGTCTCCGGCAGGGTGGGTGGGTTTTGGCACGGCAAAGCCCCCAACTCCCCCGGAACAAGGGGGCGGGCACGCTGAATCGACAAAAGTTGGGGCCGGGCTGTAAGGAAGCCGCACGTGGGCCGACCACTGCATGGGGCAGACGCCACAACGAAGCGCCTGCCACCGTCGCAACACACCACTTTCATCCTCACCGGAGATTTGCCATGACCCAACGTACCGCCTCCCTCGCCGCTGCCGCCGCCCTGATGGCCCTGAGCAGCGCCGCCTTCGCCGCCGACGCCCCCGCCGGCAGCATGGGTGGTGCCATCGCCGCCAGCGACAAGGTGCACTGCTACGGCGTGCACAGCTGCAAGGGCAACAGCGATTGCAAGACCAGCGAAAACAGCTGCAAGGGCCAGAACGCCTGCAAGGGCCACGGCTTCAAGGGCATGGACGCCAAAGCCTGCCTGAGCAAGGGCGGCACCATCGGCGACATCAACGCCAAGTGATGCCCACCATGGTCACGTCCGACGTCATTGCCGACGTGCGTGGCCTGGCGCAGCCCTCGCCCGGTTTCGGGTTGGGGCTGCGCACAGCCCATTACAACGATTTCCTCAACGCGCCTCAGCCGGTGGACTGGCTGGAGGTCATCTCCGACAACCACATGGTGCCGGGCGGCAAGCCCATGCACGTGCTGGACGCCATCCGCACGGCATACCCGATCGCGCTGCACGGCGTGGCACTGTCGATCGGCTCGGTCGGTGGGCCCGATGTCGCCTACCTGGCGCAGCTGCGCGCGCTGGCCGATCGCATCGAGCCGCTGTGGGTCTCGGACCACCTGTGCTGGACGGGCGTGCACGGCCACCACCTGCACGACCTGCTGCCCCTGCCCTACACCGAAGAGGCGCTCGACGTCGTCGTGCGTAACATCGGCCAGGTGCAAGACGCGCTCGGGCGTCGCCTGGTGCTGGAAAACGTCTCCAGCTACGTGCAGTTCGCCGAGTCCCAATGGACCGAGTGGGATTTCCTGCGCGAGGTCGCCGAGCGTGCCGACTGCCTGCTGCTGGTCGATGTCAACAACGTCCACGTCAGCAGCGTCAACCACGGCTTCGACGCCTTGACCTACCTGCGCGCCATGCCCGCGCACCGCGTGCAGCAGATTCACCTGGCCGGCCACACCGACCATGGCGATGTGCTCATCGACACCCACGACCAGCCCGTGCCCGACCCGGTCTGGGCCTTGTACGCCGAAGCTTGCCGCTTGTTTGCCGCCGCCGCGCCGACCGGCCAGGTGGCCACCATGATCGAGCGCGACGACCGCATCCCGCCACTGGCCGAATTGCTGGCCGAGCTGGACGTGGCGCGCCGCACGGCCCGGGACGCCTTGATCACAGCCGCCTGGCCAATGCCCGACAAGGTGGCCGCATGAGCACCGAGCCCCTCGCCAGCAGCTTGCTGGCCCTGCAGACGCGCATGACCGCCTACTTGCTGCAGCCTGATGCCGAGGCGCTGACCGCGGTGCCCGACGTGCAGGCACCGATCACGCCGAGCGATGCGGCTGGCAACGGCGCGCCAAACGCAAGCCCCATGTCGGCTTTGCGTCGCCTGGGCGTGTACCACGGCGCCTACCGCGCGCGCCTGCTGGCAACCTTGCGCGACACCTATGGCCACACCTTGCGCCTGCTGGGCGACGATGCCTTCGACGCGTTGGCTTTGGCCTGCATCGCGCAGTCACCAGCCACGCACCGCAACCTGCGCTGGTACGGCGCGACCTGGCCTGATTCTCTGGCGGATGCGGCCGTTGCCGAACTGGCCCGCCTGGACTGGGCCTTGCGCGAGGCCTTCGATGGCCCGGATGACACCGTGCTGGGCCTGCGCGACCTGCAGTTGCTCGCGCCCGATGCCTGGGCCGTGGTGCGCCTGCGTCCGCATGCCACCGTGCGCTGCTTGGCCATGCGCCACAACACGCTGCAGCGCTGGCATGCGCTGGACGACGAGCGCCCGGCGCCCGATGCCGAGCCTTTGCCGGCGCCTGGCTGGGTGCTGGTGTGGCGGCGCGACGACCGGCCGCACTTCCGCAGCATGGCCGCGCCCGAGGCCTG
>CAIQIL010000387.1 GCA_903871865.1 uncultured Burkholderiales bacterium | reverse complement strand
TGCAGGGTGTCCGTGTGTGCTCGCCGATGAAGCAGGTACTTATGCACCAATTCGCATCCACTCGCGCCCACTCGTCGCGCCCATTCAGGGGCGGTTTGGCCTCACGGCCCCACGGGCCACAGCACCCACATCGCCAGCGGCTGCTTGGTGCGCCCGGCCTGCGCCAGGGCCTCGTCGCCCCAGCCCCAGAAGAAGTCGGCGCGCACCGCGCCCTGGATGGCGCCGCCCGTGTCCTGCGCCATGACCAGCCTGCGCAGCGGCGAGGGCGGGGGCACGCTGCCGGCCACCCAGGTCTGCGGCAGGGTGCTGTCCAGCCACACGGGGGTGCCCAAGGGCACGCTGTCGCGGTCCACGGCGATGGAGCGCCCGGGCGTCAGGGGCACGCCTTGCGCACCGCTGGGGCCGAGTTCGGGGTCGGGCAGGGCCTCTTCGCGGAAGAAGACGACGCGTGGGTTGGCCGCCATCATCTCGCCCACGCGGGCCGGGTTGGCCTGCGCCCAGTTGCGGATGGCCGGCCAGGACGCCTGTTCCAGCGTGAAGGCGCCCTGGTCCACCAGCCAGCGCGCCACCGACGTGTAGGGCTGCTCGTTGTGCCCGGCAAACGCCAGGCGGATGACCTTGGGCGCACCTTGCGGCGTGGGCTCGTCGAGCAGGCGGATGCGGCCCGAACCCTGCACCTGGATGAGCAGCACGTCGAGCGGGTCGGCCAGCCACACCACCTCGCGACCGGCGAGGGCGGCGCGGCCTTCGGGGGTTGATTCCAGCTCGCTGCGCGTGAAGAAAGGCTTGCGCTGGCCCAGGCCGGCAGGCGCGCGGTGCAGCGGGTAGGCAAAGCGGGCATCGGGCTTGCGGCGGCCCTCCAGCAGGGGCTCGAAATAGCCGGTCAGCAGGCCGCTGCTGGCGCCGTCCAGGGCGGTCACGCGCCAGGGCTGGAAATGGCTTTCCGCCCATTGCCGCACGAAGCCGTCGTCCACCCGGTTGCCCCAGTCGGCCCCCAGGCGGCGCACTTCCTCGCAGACCTTGGCCCAGCCTGGCGCGGGTTTGGCGCAGCCCTTGGCCAGAGCGGGCCACCAGGCGCTGCTGCGGTCGTTCTCCCAGCCGGGCAGGTCGCGCCAGCTGGCCTGCATCCAGCGGGCTTTGGCGCGCAGCATGCTGGGGCCTTCCGGCGTCAGGGCGGTGCCGGGTGCGGTGCCCGGGGTCGGCGTGGGCATGCCAGGGGCGCTCACCACCGGGGCGGGGCCCACACTGCCATGTCCACCGGGGCCGCTCAGGCTGCCACAGCCCGCCAGGCTGCCTACAATCCCCACCAAGCCCACCCACCGCGCACCACGCGGCGCGACGGTTTCAAAACGCTGCATCACATCCCACCCGGAAACCCAAGCCATGTCGCTGATTGTGCTGGAAGCTGTGGGCGCTTTGGCGCTGTTCGTCTTCCTGATCTGGTGGACGATGTTTTCGGGGCGCCGCCAGGGCGAGCTGCAAGACGGTGCCGATGCGGCGGATCCAGCCGCGGCCGGCGACGCCCTGCCCCCTTCTGATCATCCCGCCGAACGCGGTGGCAGCAGGAACGAGCCGGGCTGACGCAGCAAGCGGCGCAGCACCGCGCGCCACAGCCGCGCCCGGTCGGTGACGCGCACGCCGCGCGAACGCACCGCCACGCGCAGCGCCAGCGTGAAGCTCACGCCCACGTTCAGCACGCCGGTCAGCGGCAGGGCGGCCACGCACCACCACAGTTGCGGTTCGTGCAGCACCGGCCAGCCCAGCGTGCCGATGGCCGCGGCCACCTGGCCGGTGGACAGCGTCACGTGGCGCACGTCCAGCGGCAGGCCCACGAAGTGCGCCACCACCGGCACGATGCCCAGCATCAGCCCCAGAGAGATGTTGGCCGCCAGCCCGGAGACGTTCTCGCGCCACCAGGCCGACCAACGCGCCGCCCGCGCCTCGCCCAGCCAGGCCTGGATGTGCGGGTTGAAGCGCAAGGCGCTGTCCAGCCGGTGCAGCACGAAAGCGTTTTCGGCCCAGCCCGCCAGGATGCTGGACGCGAACAGCAGCACGCCGGTGAAGGCCGCGTACCAGAGCGTCGGTCCCAGCAAGGTGAGCGCCTCCAGCACGTGGTGTGCCTCGTGCGTGTTGATGAGCGGCCGGCCATTGACCCACCAGGCCAGCACCTGCACGCCCAGCACCAGCGGGGCCACGACCATCAGGTTGCCCACGATGCCGGCCATCTGCGAGCGCAACAGGTGCGCGACCTCGTCGACAAAGCCTGCCACGGCCTCGTCGCTGTGCACATCGGCCAGCTTGGCGGCCATGGCCGGCGCCGTCATGGCGGGCTGCTTGGTGGCCACGGTGAAGTGCAGCCACTGCACCAGCACGAAGCTCACGGCGTAGTTCACGCCGGCGCCGAAGCCGGCCAGGAAGGGCGACAGGCCGAGCGACAGCACCACGAACTTCATGAAGGTCGTGCCGGCCAGCACAGCGCCGCCGCCCGAGGCCCGCGCCAGCATGTTCATGTACTCGTCGCGGCTGCGGGTGATGTAGTGCTCGCCGGTTTCGGCGCTGCGCTCGGCCACGCGCCGCGCCAGTTGCGAGGTGTGCTGCGAGAACAGCGCGCGCACGCTGCGGCGGTCGCGGCCCACGGCCACCAGCGTCAGCACCAGGCGGTGCAAGGCGGGGCCGGGTTGCGGCGCCAGCACCACGTCGAGCAGCAGCGCGATGCGGCGGCAGCGCTCGCAAAGCTGGTCGATCTGGAACACCAAGTTGACCGAGATGCCTTGCGTGTCGAGGTGGCCATGCAGGCCGTGCGCTGCTTCGGCGCAGGTGTCCAGCAGCACGCGCAGGTACTGGGCTTCTTGCAGCAGGGCGGCCGTCGGTGTCTGGGTGGCTTCGGGCGATGGCGCCGAAGCGATGGCCAGCGCGTGGTCGCGCATGCGCTCGATGACGTGGGTGAGTTGTCGGAACGCGGCGCGTGCGCTGGCATCGCCTTCGTTGGGCGAGGCGTCAGCGTCAAAGTCATGGCTCACGCTGATGCCCATGCGCGATCTGAACGCGGGCGAGAAGCCGATGGCCCGCACCTGCGTGGCCAGGTAGAGCATGGCGTCGTAGAACGCATCGCGCCAGCCCAGCGGGGTGCGTTGCGGATCGCCGAAGGGCGCCGCGTCGTGCGCCAGCGACTCCCGCCACAAGGACCCGATGCCATCGAGCGTGGCGGCGTCCAGCGCGGCCAGCCAGTCGGCGTCGTCGGCGTCGCTGAAGAGCATGCCGAACAGCACGGCCAGGTCGGTGGTGTCGGGGCTGTGCGGCAGCATGCGTCCGCGCAGGCGCTCGCCCAGTTCATTGAGGAAAGCCGCGCGTGGCGAGAAGCCGAAGTCGGCCAGCAGCGCGGCCACGTCGGTGTCGCGCCAGGTGGCGGCCAGCAGCGCCACCACGCGTTCGCGCCGGGCCGGGTGGGCGTTGGCATCGAGCAGGCGCACCACGCACTGCATGCCGCTGACCGGCTCGCCGCGGCGCACCCAGTCGAGCAGGCGGATCAGCCAGATGTGCCTTTGCACGGGGGCCGCTCGCGCATCGGCGGCGTCCAGCAAGGCTTCGATGTCGAACCCGTTGCCAGGACGGGGCCACCAGGCCTGTCGGGTGAAAGGGCGAACCAGCCGCGACAGCACCCCCATCAGTGCAGCGACTGGCTGCGCGCCAGGGTGAAGGCGGGGATGGGCGCCTCGAACAGGCGGGCTTCGTCGGTCATGCAAAAGAAGCTGCCCTGCATGCTGCCGTGCGGCGTTTCCAGGCGCGCCCAGCTGGTGTATTCGAAGCGTTCGCCGGGTTTGAGCAGGGGCTGGTGGCCCACCACGCCCAGGCCGCGGACCTCTTCGACGCGCCCGGTGGCATCGGTGATCAGCCAGTGCCGGCCGATGAGCTGCGCGGCCACCGTGCCGCTGTTGACGATGGTGACGGTGTAGGCAAACGCGTACTCGTGACGCGCCGGATTGCTTTGCTCTTCGAGGTAGCTGGGCTGCACGGTGCAGCTGAATTCGGCATGGTTCATGCGGCCCATTCTAGGCACACGGATGGGGGGTGTCCGGCTTTCCGACCCTTTTCGTCATGGGGGTGTCACGCGGCTTGGCGAGGATGCGCCTAACCCGTTTTGACTATGGATGTGGCCAGAATGGCCGCACACACCGAGGAGCAACAACATGGACCGTCGTGGATTTTTGTCGGCGCTTGGCGCCTTGGGCGGTGGCCTGCTGGTCACCTGGCAGGCGCAAGCCGCCACCTTCGCCAAGCTGGGCCTGAACCCCATCGACGTCTCCAACCTGCGCACCGACTCGGACCGCGTCTTCGACCTGTCCATCTCCTCGGCCGACCCCAGCGTCACCGGTGTGATCCTGTGGACGCACATCCGCGCCAGCGAAGTGCGCGCCAGCGAATCGCTCTACCTGCAGGTGGCCAGCGACGCGCAGTTCAGCCAGCTGGTGCTGCAAGCCGAGGTGCGCCCCGACCAGATCGGCGCTGAGCGCGATTTCACCGTCAAGGTGGACCTCGACGGCCAGTTGCCCGCCACGCCCGCCGGTGGCAGCTTCTACTATCGCTTCATCTATGCCGGCACCGTCAGCCGCACCGGCCGCTGCCGCACCCTGCCGTCCACGCCCAATGGCGTGCGCCGCCTGAAGTTCGGCCTGGCCACCTGCCAGGACTTCACCAACGGCTACTACGGCGCCTGGTCGCACCTCTCGCGCGACGAGAGCCTGGACTTCGTGCTGCACCTGGGCGACTTCATTTACGAGACCGCCGGCGACCCGCGCTTCCAGAGCCTGCCTTACGCCGACCGCACCATGGTGCTGCCTTCCGGTGGCACCGTGGCCCTGGACCTGGCCGACTACCGCTTCATCTACCGCACCATCCGCAGCGACCGCAAGCTGCAGGCCGCGATGGAGCGCCACACCTTCATCTGCGTGCCGGACGACCACGAGACGGCCAACGACGTCTATTGGGACTACGCCCGCGACACCCTGGGCGCGCCCGACCACCCCTACACGACCGACCCGAAATACGGCAACAGCCCCGCCCTGCTCAAGCAGCTCAAGCTGGACTCGCAACGCGCCTGGACCGAGTACGTGCCGGCCCGCGTCAGCTTCAACAGCAACGCCACCCACCCCTTCGACGCCCTCACCGTTTACCGCCGCTTCGACTTCGCCGGCTTCCTCGACCTGTTGATGATCGAGAACCGCACCTACCGCAGCAACCATCCCTGCGGCGAAGGCGACTACCTGCAGCGCTACGCCCCGCTGGGTTGCAGCAAGGGCGACGCACCTGGCCGCACCCTGCTGGGCCAGGCCCAGCACAACTGGCTGGTCGATGGCCTGACCACCTCGCGCGCCACCTGGAAGCTCATGGGCAACCAGACCTACTTCGGCCGCCTCTCGCTGACCCCGATCGCCAGCCCGCTGACGCCCTTCAACGTCGATGCCTGGGACGGCTACGGCGCCGAGCGCACGGCCATCTGCGCTGCGCTGCGCCAGGCCGCGGTGAAGAACTTCCTCGTCGTCACCGGCGACCTGCACACCCACATCGCCAGCGACATCAAGTTCGACTACACCAGCCCCAACCTGATCGACACCTCGAACTACCTGGGCGCGGAGTTCATGACGCCGTCGATCACGTCCTCGACCCTGGGCGAGCTGCTGGCCGCCAACGCCGACCCCAAGGTGCGCGAGCTGGCCGTGCAAGGCCTGGTGGCACCGGCGGTGCAGGTGGCCAACCCGCACATCCGTTTCTTCAACAGCAGCAGCTCGGGCTACTCGACGCTGGAGCTCACCGACAGCTATGCCGAGTGGGTCAGCTACGCCGTGGACAAGACCGTGGACAGCGCCACGGCCTCGCGCAAGTGCGTGGCCCGCCAGCGCAAGCACATGAGCTTCCCCTGGTTGATGCCGCAAAGCACCTGGGGTTACTGAGCCTGGGCGTGAACCAGGATGCTGTTGGGCCGTGCTCCGGCATGGCCGGCGGTGGGCAAAACCGGGCCGGGCTTCCTACAATGGCGGCCTTGCCCATTCCATTCGCCGCCGCCATGTCGTCCGCTCCCCGCACCTTCCGCATCGCCCCCAGCATCCTGTCTGCCGATTTCGCCCGCCTGGGCGAGGAGGTGCGCAACGTCATCGACGCCGGCGCCGACTGGATCCACTTCGACGTGATGGACAACCATTACGTGCCCAACCTGACCTTCGGGCCGATGGTCTGCCAGGCCCTGCGCAAGCACAGCGTCAAGGCCGACGGCACGAAGGTGCCCATCGACGTGCACCTGATGGTGCAACCCGTTGACGCCCTGGCCACGGCGTTTGCCAAGTCCGGCGCCGACATCGTCACCTTCCACCCCGATGCCTCCACCCACGTGGACCGCACCCTGCAGCTGATCAAGGCCGAAGGCATCCAGGCCGGCCTGGTGTTCAACCCGGCCATGCCGATCGACGTGCTGGAATGGGTGATCGACAAGGTCGATGTGGTGCTGCTGATGAGCGTGAACCCCGGCTTCGGTGGCCAGAGCTTCATCGACAGCACCTTGCGCAAGGCCGAGAAGGTGCGCAAGCTGATCGACGCACACCACCGCGAAACGGGCCGTGACATCCGCCTGGAGATCGACGGTGGCGTGAAGGTGGACAACATCCGCCGCATCGCCGACGCGGGCGCCGACACCTTCGTGGCCGGCAGCGCCATCTTCGGCCAGCCCAGCTACAAGGACGTCATCGACGCGATGCGGGCCGAGCTGGCGCGCTGAGCGTTCAGCGCGGGCTCAGCACACGTTCAGCGCCCGCTCAACGTCCGCTCAGCGCCAGATCAGCGCTTGTACCGCAGCATGCGCCCGCGGTAGGGCGCCTCGCCCTCGCGGGCGTGGCTCAGGTCCACCTCTTCCAGCGCGAAGCCCTCGGCGGCCATGCGGCGGTTGAAGCCGCTGCGGTTGCCGCGGTTCGGGTCGACGATGAGGACTTCGGCCGTGGGTTGCGCGTGCCGGGCGATGAAGCGCGAGAGGTGGCCCGATTCGTCGCGCTCGTAGAGCACGTCGCTGCCCATGATGAGGTCGAAGCGGCCTTCCACCACCGGGCGGCCTGCGCGCACCGGCGCGCCGTCGGCATCGGCCCAGTTGCCATGCCGGTAGGGCAGCGGCAGCAGGTCGTTGAGCGCGGTGTTGTCGCTCAGGAAGCGCGAGGTCAGCGGGTGGCAGTCGGAGGCGGTGACGTCTTCGCCGCGGCGGTGCATGACCAGGCTGGCCAGGGCCAGGCCGCAGCCGACTTCCAGGATGCGTTCCTGCGGCACGGTGGCGCGGCGCTCCATCCAGTTGGCGAGTTCCTGTGACGAGGGCCACAGCAGGCCGAACAGCGGCCACATGGCGCTGGAGATGCCCACCGCCTCGGCCTCGCCATCGGGGTCGGCGAACTGCTGGCGGTCCAGCAGCGACTGGATGCGGAGGCCATGCGCGCCCTGGATGGCGACGCTCTCTTGCTTGGTCTGGTAGCCCGGCATGCGGACGTCCCCTGGTTCGGTGAGTGGGCGCAATGCGGCGACCTGAGCCCCACAACGCACAAGGGGGGGCACTCACGGAGGGGCAGAACGGAATCCCGTCAGTCTAACGGCAGCACGCGCGCCAGGAAAGCCAATTGGTGTTGCAGCACCTGCGGGAACAGCGGCTCGAAGTAGGGGTCGAAGTGGTTGGCATCGACTTCCACCACCTGCAGCTTCGGGTTGCCCACGCGCGCCACCTTGTCGGCCACGAAGGGCGCGACGGTGTCGCCGGTGGCGCCGAGGATGAGCATGGGCACCTGCACGTCTTTCAGGCGCTTCCAGGGGCGGTAGAAAGGCATGGTCAGGGCCGAGCGCGCGGCCACGCGGTTGTCGTAGTGCCGACCGGGCCAGGCGGCCAGGGCGCGTTGCAGCGCGTCCCAGGCGCCATCGCGGTCCATGGTGCCGAAGCCGCCCGGGGGCGCCAGGGTGGGCACGCACAGGGGCTGCCCGGGTTGGATCGCATCGATCAGGCCCAGCGTCACCAGCTGCAGCAGGCGCAGTGGCGACATCGACAGCGTGGCCGCCAGGCCATCGAGCATGGGCACCTGGACGATGGCGCCTTGCAGCTCCGGGTGCTGGCCGGCGAGGTCCACCACGTGGCCACCGCCGAAGGAGGTGCCCCACAGCACGATCCGGTCGGCGGCGACCCAGGGCTGGGCCTTGAGGTGCACCAGGGCGGTGTCGCTCACGCGGCGACGGCGCCAGGGGTTGATGCCCTGGCGCGGGAAGCCACCGCTGTCGCCCCAGCCGGGGTGGTCGAACTCCATCACGGCGTAGCCGGCTTCGACGAAGCGGTGCACGAAGGACGAGGTCAGCGCCATCTGCACGCTGCCCCAGCCGCCCACCATCAGGATGGCCGGCAGCGCTGCCTCGGGGGTGGCGTCGGCCGGCAGGTGCAGGGTCGCGGCGCACAGCGCACCTTCGGCCTGGAAGGTGGATTTGACGCTGCGCACGCGCACGTGCGAGGTGTCTGGGTAGCGGCGTTCGGTCGGGTGGTTCATGGGGTCGTGGCGGGGGGCGAGGTGAATGGCTGAGCCGGGGGCTGGAAACGGTAGGCGCCCCAGTCGCTGCGGCGGGTCAGCCAGCGGTAGGTCAGGGTGAAGCCGGGCCAGTTGGTGCTGTTGTGGCCCTTGGCATCGACGTACCAGCTGGTGCAGCCGTGCCAGACGGTGCCTTTGAGCCGCGCCTGGATGTGCGCGTTGTAGGCGTCGTGGCGTGGGGCGTCGACCTCGATGCTGCGCGCGCCTTGCTTGTCCAGCTGGTCGATGCAGCGCACCACGTGGGCGATCTGGCTCTCCAGCATGTAGACGATGGAGTTGTGGCCCAGGTTGGTGTTGGGCCCGTACAGCATGAAGAAGTTGGGGAAGCCCGGTACGGTCATGCCGAGGTGGGCCTTCGCGCCTTGCGACCACACCTGGCCGAGCGCGATGCCGTTGCGGCCGCGCACGTCCATGGGCGCCAGGAACTCGGTGGCGGCGAAACCGGTGCCCAGGACCAGCACGTCGGCGGCGTGGTGGCGGCCGTCTTCGGTCTCCACGCCATCGGGCGTGATGCGCCGGATGCCGGTGGTGACCAGGCTCACGTTCGGGCGCGCCATGGTGGCCAGGTACTCGCTGGACAGCAAGATGCGCTTGCAGCCGATCGGGTAATCGGGCGTGAGGCGCTGGCGCAAGGCCGGGTCGGCCACCTGCCGCTTCAGCATGCGCCGAAAGGGCAGGCCGCCGGCCAGCGTCATCAGGCTGTGCAGGCGCGTGAAGGCCAGCGCGCGCGATTCGTAGCTCAGGTAAACCCAGGCGCGGTGCAGCTTCATGGCGGCAGGCACGTGGCGGAAGAGGGCCTTCTCCCAGGGGCGGTAAGCGCGGTCGGGCCGGGGCAGCAGGTAGGCCGCCGAGCGCTGGAAAACGTGCAGCTGCGCCACGTCTGGGGCGATGGCGGGCACGAACTGGATGGCCGAGGCCCCGGTGCCGATCACGGCGACGCGCTTGTCGCGCAGGTCGCAGCCGTGGTCCCACTGGGCCGAGTGGAAGCAGGGCCCCCGGAAGTCGGCCAGGCCGGGGATGCGGGGCAGCGCAGGCCGGCTGAGCTGGCCCATGCCCGTGACCAGCACGCGCGCGCGCAGCGACCCGCCACCCACCAGCGTGACCTCCCAGCAGCCCTCGGCCTCGTCCCAGCGGGCGGCGCTCACCTCGGTCTGAAAGCGGATGTGCGGGCGCAGCTGGAAGCGCTCGGCACAGCCGCGCAGATAGGCATGGATCTCGGCCTGGCTGGCGAACACGCGCGACCAGTCGGGGTTGGGCGCGAAGGAAAACGAGTACAGGTGCGAGGGCACGTCGCAGGCCGCGCCCGGGTAGGTGTTGTCGCGCCAGACACCACCAACGTCCGCGGCGCGCTCCAGCAGCAGGAAGTCGTGGCGACCGCTGCGCTGCAGCGCCACCGCCATGCCGATGCCAGCGAAGCCGGTGCCGATGATGAGCGTGCCGTGGATGGGGGGCGTGTCCTGCATGGGGTCTCCTGAGCCTGGGGTCGCATGGTGGCAGGGACAGGGTCAGACCTGAATGTTGCACGGGGCCAGCCGCTTTATGATTTGGGCCACATGCATTTCTTCGATGTCACCCGCAGCCCGGCCAGCGCCCGCTTGATGCTGGCCTTCGCCGAGGAGCGGGGCGCCCCGGTTGGCGCGCTGCTGTCGGCCGCCGGCCTGAGCCGCGCGCAACTCGACGACCCGCACACCGACATCACCGCCTTGCAGGAGCTGCGCATCGCCGAGCGCCTCGTGCAGGCCCTGGGCGCTGCGCCCGGCCTGGGCATGGAGGTGGGCCTGCGCTACAGCTTTTCCACCTACGGCATCTGGGGCCTGGGCCTGGTCAGCAGCGCCACCGCGGCCGACGCCATGAGCCTGGCCTTGCGCTCCATGCCGCTGGCCTACGCCTTCTCGCTCATCGCTGTCTACGAAGATGGCGACACCGTGGTGCTGAGCTTCGGCGAGCCCGATGTGTCCGCTGAGCTGCGCCGCTTCCTGGTGGCGCGCGACATGACCGCCGCCGCCCGCCTGCTGCACGAAACCCTGGGCCAGACCGGCGTGCTCACGCGCTTCACCTTGCGCAGCCCCGACGCGGCCCCGCCCGAGTTGCTGGCGCGCCTGGAGCGCCAGTTCGGTGTGCGGCCGCGCCACGGGGCGGCGGCCAACACCCTGGGCTTCGACCGCCGCTGGTTGTCGATGCCTTTGCCGCAGGCCAACCCCTTGACGGTGGCCGCGTGCGAAGCCGCCGGTGCCCAGTTGATGGCGCGGCGCCGTGCCGGCCAGGGCGTCACGGAACTCGTCCGCGGCTACCTGGGCGTGGCGCCCATGGACCGCGTGCCCGACCTGCCGCAGGTGGCGCGGCTGCTGCAGCTCAGCGAACGCACCCTCAAGCGGCGCCTGCAGGACGACGGCACGAGCTTTCGCGCCTTGCTGGCCGACGCGCGCCAGCAGCAGGCGCGCACGCTGCTGGCCGATGGGGCGCTGTCGCTGTCCGACATCGCCGAGCAGATGGGCTTCAGCGACCTGTCGAGCTTTTCCCAGGCCTTCAAGCGCTGGTTCGGCGTCGCGCCCAGCCGCATGCGCTGACCTGACCGCTCAGCGCGGCGCGGGCGCGGCCGGGGTGCTGGGCAAGCCTTGCAAGGTCTGGAGGAGCTCCACCGTCGGGAAGCCGTCTGCTGGCAGGCCGATGCTGCGCTGGTAGCCGCGCAAGGCCGCGCGCGTGGCCGGGCCCAGCAGGCCATCGGGCT
>CAIQIL010000386.1 GCA_903871865.1 uncultured Burkholderiales bacterium | reverse complement strand
TTCGCCCGAGCTGATCTCCGCCGGTCTGGAAACCTTTGCCCCTTCGACCAAGAAGTGAATTGAACGAGACACCCATGGACGTTTCCCGCATCCGTGCCCTGCGTGGCCCCAACCTCTGGAGCCGCCACACCGCCATCGAGGCCGTCGTGAGCTGCCCCGCGTCAGAGTGCAGCATCGACGGTCTGCCTGGCTTCGAGGGCCGCGTGCGCGAGCTCTTCCCCAGCATGGGGCCCTTGCGCCCCGATGGCCGCCCCGGTCAGATCAGCGTGGCGCATGTGCTGGAAACCGTGGCCCTGGCGCTGCAGGCCCAGGCTGGCTGCCCCGTCACCTTCAGCCGCACGGCCCAGACCGTGGAAGCCGGCACCTACCAGGTGGTGGTCGAGTACAGCGAAGAGGCGGTCGGCAAGAAGGCGTTTGACCACGCCATGGCCCTGGTCGAGGCCGCGCTCCAGAAGGGCAGCTTCGATGTCGAGGCCGCCTTGGCCGAGCTGCGTGAGCTCGACGAGGACGTGCGCCTGGGCCCCAGCACGGGCTCCATCGTGGACGCGGCCGTCGTCCGCGGCATCCCCTACCGCCGCCTGACACAAGGCTCGCTGGTGCAGTTCGGCTGGGGCAGCAAGCAGCGCCGCATCTGGGCCGCCGAGGTGGACAACACCTCCGCCGTGGCCGAGTCCATCGCCCAGGACAAGGACCTGACCAAGCGCCTGCTGGCCTCGGCCGGCGTGCCGGTGCCCACGGGCCGCCCGGTCACCGACTTTGCCGACGCCTGTCTGGTGGCCGAAGAGATCGGCTGGCCGGTGGTGGTCAAGCCGCGCGACGGCAACCAGGGCAAGGGCGTGACGGTCAACATCGTCAGCACCGATCACCTGGAAATCGCCTACAAGGTCGCGGCCGAGCATGGCGAGGTCATGGTCGAGCGCTACCTGCCGGGCAACGACTTCCGCCTGCTGGTGGTGGGCGATCGCCTGGTGGCCGCAGCCCGCCGTGACCCGCCGCACGTGATCGGTGATGGCGCGCACACCGTGCGCCAGCTGGTGGACAAGGTCAACGAAGACCCGCGCCGTGGCGAAGGCCATGCCACCTCGCTGACCAAGATCCGCTTCGACGAAATCGCCGTGGCGCGCCTGCAGGTGCAGGGCCTCAAGCCCGATGACGTGCCCGAAAAGGGCCGCCGCGTCATCATGCGCAACAACGCCAACCTGTCCACCGGCGGCACCGCCACCGACGTGACCGACGACGTCCATCCTGAGGTGGCCGCCCGCGCCATCGCCGCGGCCCAGACCATCGGTCTGGAGATCTGCGGCGTCGATGTGCTGGCCGAGAGCGTGCACCTGCCGCTGGAAGACCAGAACGGGGGCATCGTTGAGGTCAATGCCGCGCCGGGCCTGCGCATGCACCTGTCGCCGTCCTACGGCAAGGGCCGCAACGTGGGCGAAGCCGTCATCAACAACCTGTACAAGCCGGGTGACGATGGCCGCATCCCCGTGGTGGCCGTGACCGGCACCAACGGCAAGACGACCACCGCGCGCCTGACCGCGCACCTGCTGGCCACCTCCGGCCTGCGCGTGGGCATGACCAACACCGATGGCGTCTATGTGAACGGCCGCCAGATCGACAGTGGCGATTGCTCCGGCCCCAAGAGCGCCCGCAATGTGCTGATGCACCCGGACGTCGATGCGGCGGTGTTCGAGACCGCCCGCGGCGGCATCCTGCGCGAAGGCCTGGGCTTCGACCGCTGCGGCACGGCTGTGGTGACCAACATCGGCGCGGGCGACCACCTGGGCCTGAACTACATCACCACGGTGGAAGACCTGGCCGTGCTCAAGCGCGTCATCGTCGTCAACGTGGCGCCCACGGGCTTCGCCGTGTTGAATGCGGCCGACCCGATCGTGGTGGCGATGGCACCCAAGTGCCCGGGCGGCATCATCTATTTCGCGATGGACCCGCACAACCCGGTGCTGACGACGCACCGGGCGCAGGGCAAGCGCGCCATCTGCGTGGACGGCGACGCCATCGTGGTGTCCGAGGGCAACTGGCGCGAAAACCTGTTGCTGCGCGACATCCCGCTGACGCGCCAGGGCAGCATCGGTTTCCAGGTCGAGAACGTGATGGCGTCCATCGGTGCGGCCTGGAGTGCCGGCATGGACTGGGCCGTGATCCGCGCCGGCCTGGCCAGCTTTGTGAGCGACTCCGACAACGCGCCGGGCCGCTTCAACGTGATGAGCTTCCGTGGCGCCACGGTGATCGCCGACTACGGCCACAACCCGGACGCCATGCGCGCCCTGGTCAACGCGGTGAATGGCATCACGGCCAAGCGCCGCAGCGTGGTCATCAGCGGGGCGGGCGACCGCCGCGACGAAGACATCCGCGAGCAGACCGCGATCCTGGGCGAAGCCTTCGACGACTTCATCCTCTACCAGGATGCCTGCCAGCGTGGCCGCGAAGACGGCGAGGTGCTGGGCTTGTTGCGCGAAGGCCTGAGCAAGGCCCAGCGTGCGCAGCGCGTCGATGAGATCCGCGGCGAGTTCACGGCCATCGACACGGCCTTGGAGCGCTTGCAGCCTGGCGACCTGTGCCTGGTGCTGGTGGACCAGGTCGAAGAGGCGCTGGCCCACCTGGCCAAGCGCTGCGCGGAGCCAGCCCCGGCTCAGTAAGCCACGCTGTAGCGGTGTTCCTTGAAGCGGAACACCGCCGATTTCAGCTTGATTTCTTCCAGCACCAGCCCCGGCGCGGGCTGGTCGCCTTCGTGGAAGACGCTGCCATTGAGCACGAGCATGCGGTTGGCCGGCACGTCCGAGTGCATGGCCCCGCCGATGCTCAAGGCCGGCAGTTCGCGGCGCACGTCCTCTGGCAGCTCTGCCACGGGCACCACGCGGCGCGGGGCGTCGCGCAAGGACGAGTCCACGTGCAAAGCCGATGTGCTGGGCACGGTGTTGGCCGGTTTGTTGGCATCCGCCCGGTTCGGCGCGGTGCGACGGGAAGGCTCGTTGGCGGGCTCGCCCGATGCCATGCGCCCCTGGCCTGGGTCTCCCGGGTCTCGCAGTGAAGCAACCTGCGGCGCAGGCATGACGGCCGGCGGCGTGGGCGACGCCGTGGGCGCCGCAGCCACCGGTGGCTGTGTCAGTGCGGTGGGGGACACAGGCGCCGTGGCGGTGGGCGGGGTGCCATGGGCATCGGGCGCGGGTGCCGTGGGCGACTCGGGCTGAGACTTCAGCCACCACACGCCGGCCAGCAGCACCAAACCTGCGGCCACGCCGCCCACGGCCCACTGCAGGCCCACCGCTGTGCCGACAGGGCGTGGGCCGGTGCGATCGGCCGCGTCGGCGGCATGGCCGTGCTGGGTGTGCAGGCTGGGCACGCCCTCGCGCTCGCGTTCCGCGTCGGCTTTTTTCAGGGCATCCAGGATGTAGGACATGGTCGGACCTCGGGCGTCGGGCTGGGGTGTGCGGGCGGGGTGGGGGCTCGCCCGTTCAGCGGCGCTGCGGGCTGGGGCGTTCGGCCACGGGGGCAGGCGCGCTCTGCACCAGGCGCGGCTCGGGCACGCCACTGGCGCGGTTGATCAGCATGAAGGTGGTGGCTCCGGCCACGCCATCGGGTTTGAGGCCTTGTGCCATCTGGAAGGCCTGCAGCCGGGTTTGCAAGGCCGTGTCCAGCCGGGCGGGTGTGGTGGCTGCGGGGCCATGGTCGATCTGCGCCAGACGGGTTGCCAGCCAGTCGACAGCCGGGCCACTTTGCCCTTGCGTGAGCTTGTTGCGGAAGCCTTCCGGTGCGCGCCAGAGCGTCGCGAAGTCACCGCGCCAGATGCTGGACAGCGTGCTCAAGGGCGTGCGCACGGTCTCGCTGCCCACCTGCAACCAGGCTTGGCGGGTGTCGAGCTGCGTCAGCACGGCATGCCGTGTGCGACCTTGCTCGTCTTGCAGGGTCAGCAGGGCCGGGCGGTCCAGTTGCACCAGCAGGCTCAGCCCGCCGCTGGCGCGGAAGCACACCAGGTCTTGCCGGCGTGCCTGGGTACAGGGGTCGCCATTGCCCAGGTTGGCCTGCCAGAGCTGGGCCAGCGTCCGCCAAGCCGTGGCCTCGTCGGGGCTGGCGCGCTGCACGAGCGCCTGAGGGCTGAGCTCTGTGGCCGATGCGGATGAAGCTGCTGGCCCCGTCGCCGCGCCGCTGGCCACACCGCTGGTGGCACCCGACGCCATGGCCGCTCTGGTGCGTGACGCCGGGTCTGCGGCAGATGCAGCTGATGCCGCCGAAACCAGTGCCTGCGCTGCGGTTGCGGTTGTGGTCGCTGTCGCGGTGGCGCCGGGCCTGTGCATCCATGCACCCAGGCCCAGTCCGGACACCGCCAATACCAGGCTGCCACCCAGGCCCGCCCAGGCCCAGCGCGGCCAGTCGGGCCAGGTCCGGCGCTGGCGACCCGTGTGGCCTGGATGAGCCGGCCCACCAGATGCGGTGCTGTGCGGCACTGCGGCTGGCGCCGACGAGGGCCCCACGAAGTGCTGCCCCTCGAACACCTCGGCCGCGGCCTTGTCCACGATGGCACGGTCCACCCGCGCTTTGCTCTCGGCGAAGGCGCCCAGCAAGGCGCGGTCGCACAGCAGGTTGATGCGGCGGGGCACGCCCTTGGTGATCTGGTGGATGCGGCGCACGGCCTTGCCGTCGAACAGGGTGCCGCGTCGCAGGCCTGCCGTGGCGAGGCGGTGCTGGATGTATTGCGCGGTCTCGTCTTCCGAGAGGGCGTCCAGGTGGAAGCGCGCGATCACGCGCTGTGCCAGCTGCTCCAGCTCGGGTTGGGCCAGCATCTGGCGCAACTCCGGCTGGCCGATGAGGATGATCTGCAGCAGCTTGCGCTCGCTGGTCTCCAGGTTGGTCAGCAGGCGCAGCTGTTCCAGCAC
>CAIQIL010000385.1 GCA_903871865.1 uncultured Burkholderiales bacterium | reverse complement strand
ACCAGCGTGCCCACCGACCCGCTGATCTACCGCTTCTACGAGCTCATCAGCGTCTATGGCACCACGTTCAAGGCGCTGATCCACGAAGAGTTCGGCGACGGCATCATGAGCGCCATCGACTTCAAGATGGACCTGCAGCGCGAGCCCAACCCGATGGGTGACCGCGTCAGCATCGTCATGTCGGGCAAGTTCCTGCCGTACAAGACCTACTGACCCGGCGTGCTGCCGGTCGCTGGCTTCACTCCTTCCAGCGCTCGCGGATCTCCAGGATCTCCGGCAAGGCCGCGACGAACAGATCGACCAGGTGCGCATCGAAATGGCCGCCCTTGTCTTTCTGCAACTGCGCGATGGCGTCTTCGACCGTCCAGGCGTGCTTGTAGGGGCGCGCCGTGGTCAGCGCATCGAACACGTCGGCGATGCTGACGATGCGCGCGGCCAGCGGGATGTCCTCGCCCTGGAGCTTGTGCGGGTAGCCGCTGCCGTCCCACTTCTCGTGGTGGTGCAGCGCGATCTCGCGGGCCAGGCGCAGCATGGACGAGGGGTGCTCGCCGATGATGTCGGCGCCGATGCGCGGGTGGGTGCGCATGACGTCCCACTCTTCGGGCGACAGCGGCCCGTTCTTGCGCAGGATGTGGTCTGGGATGCCGATCTTGCCGATGTCGTGCATGGGCGCGGCGGTCAGCAGCTCTTGGGCGGCGGCGGGTGACCAGCCGGCGGCCAGGGCCAGTGTCTGCGCGTAGTGGCTCATGCGGATGACGTGCAGGCCGGTTTCGTTGTCCTTGTACTCGGCGGCGCGGCCCAGGCGCTCGATGATCTGCATGCGCGACTCGATCAGCTCGTCCATGCGCACCAGCGAGAGGTGGTTGCGCACGCGGGCCTTGACGATGGGTGGGCTGACGGGCTTGACGATGTAGTCCACCGCGCCCAGCTCGAAGCCCAGGGCCTCGTTGTCGGTCTCGGCCAGCGCGGTCACGAAGATCACGGGGATGCTGCGCGTGTCGGGGTCGCCCTTGAGCGCGGCACAGGCTTCGTGGCCGGTCATGCCCGGCATCATCACGTCCAGCAGGATCAGGTCCGGGCGCTCGGAGCGGGCCAGCTCCAGCGCCTTGTGGCCGTCGCGGGCGAACAGCAGACGGTACTCGGTCTGCAGGATCTGGCGCAGCACCTGCAGGTTGGTGGGCTCGTCATCGACGATGAGCAGCGTGGGGCGAACCTCGCGGTCAGAGTAAGGCATCTTCGCTCCTGCAGGTCGTCAGGTGAGATTGGAGTCGGTCGAGCGCCGCGACGGCGCCTTCGAAATCGAAGTCTTCGCTGGCTTGCTCCAGGGCTTGCAGGGTGCGCAAGTCAGGGCCTGTGGCATGGGGCCGGACCGAGGCGCAGAACTGCGCAAACAGGGGCTCCAGGCACTCGCCGTGCTGGAAGGCCTGGCGCAAGCGCTGGGCCTGGTGCGCCCACAGCTGGACCAGGGCGGGGTCGGCTGGTGCGGGCTGGTCGGGGTCCGAGGGCAGTGCATCGCCGCTGGTGGGCTTGTGCAGTTCGGTGGGCATGGTGTCCTGCACGGCCGCGAGGGTGTCGTGCAGCACTTGGCGCAGCTGGCGCCAGGCCTGCCCGCGTTGGGTGGAGGGCGTGTCGGCGTCGCCGCGCTCGACGCGCCGTGCGGCCTGGACCAGGGCCACCAGGCCCAGGTTGGCTGCCGCGCCTTGCAGGCGGTGGGCGGTGGCTTGCGCCTGCGCGATGGTGTCGGGGGCCTGCTGGTGTTGCGCCGCGGCAAGCCAGACGGCCTGTTCTTGCGCGAAACGGCGCAGGGCCTGGTGGTAGGGCTGGACATCGCCCCAACGGGCCAGTCCCTGCTGGACGTCCACCAGCAAGGCGTCGGTGCCTGCTGGGCTGAGCGGCTGTGCGCGGTGGTCCGCATCGCCGTCATGGGCTGTCGTGGTCGCCTCGCCCGACGGGGCGGGCAGCGGCGCCACGCCCGTCACGCGGCTGATTTCCAGCGCCAGCGCCGGCAGGTCCAGGGGCTTGTGCGCGAAGCCGTCCATGCCGGCGTCCATCGCGGCCTGGCGGTCTTCTGCCTGCACGCTGGCCGACAGGGCGATCACCGGGGTGCGGCCGCGGCCGCGCTGGGCTTCCAGCTGGCGGATGGCGCGGCAGGCGCTCAGCCCGTCCATCACCGGCATCTGCACGTCCATCAGGACGACGTCGAACACCTGCTCGGCGAAGCGGTCCACGGCCTCCTGGCCGTTGCTGGCCACGGTCAGGGTGTGGCCCTGGCGGCCCAGCACGACGTTCAGCAACTCGGTGTTCTGCGCCACGTCATCGACCACCAGCATGTGCAGCGGTGGCAAGTGCACGGCGGCCTGCTTGCGGCGTGCTTCCGTGCGAGCCACCTGGCTGGCGGGCAGGGGCAGCGACACGTGGAAGGTGCTGCCTTCGCCCACGGTGCTGGTCACCCAGATGCGCCCGCCCATCAGCTCGGTCAGCTGCTTGCTGATGGTGGTGCCCAGGCCGGTGCCGCCGAAGCGTCGGCTCATGGACGCATCGGCCTGCGTGAAGGCCTCGAAGATGGTGTCCAGGCGGTCCGGGGCGATGCCGATGCCGGTGTCGCTCACGGTGAAGTGCACCATGTGGCCCTGGCGGGTGGCGGCCAGGGCCACCTCGCCTTGTTCGGTGAACTTGATGGCGTTGCCCAGCAGGTTGAGCAGGATCTGGCGCAGGCGGTGCGGATCGCCTTGCACCATGTCGCCCACCGCGTCGTGCATGTCGCAACGCAGCACCAAGGCTTTGCGGCCGGCCTGGATCGACTGCTCTGCGCACAGCTGCTGCACCAGGTCGCCAAGGGAGAAGTCCAGCGACTCCAGCGCCAGCGCGCCGCGGTCCAGCTTGGAGGTGTCGAGGATGTCGTTGAGCAGGTGCAGCAGGCTGCGCGCCGACTTGTGCACGGTCTCCAGGTGCTTGCGTTGGGCGCTCTGCAGCTCGCCGCCCAGCACCACCTCGGTGAAGCCCAGGATGGCGTTCATGGGCGTGCGGATTTCGTGGCTCATGTTGGCCAGGAAGGTGCTGCGCGCCTGGGCCGCGGCTTCGGCGCGCTCCTTGGCCAGCACCAGGTCGTCTTCCATCTGGCGCCGCTCGGTGATGTCCAGCAAGACGCCGTCGATCCACTTCACGCTGTGGTCGGCCGCGCGCACCAGGCTGCCGTTGCCCCACATCCAGCGCACGCTGCCGCCGCGGGTGCGCAGCTGGAACTCCAGCACGAACTGCTGCTCGGTCTCGGCCGCTTGCTTGACGATGCGCCCGATGCGTTCGGCCTCCTCGGGATCGATCAGTTCGGCAAAGCTGATCTCCGGTGGCGAGCCCATGAAGGCGCTGCTCGGCCAGCCCGTGACCCGCTCGGCCGCATCGCTGACGAACACCATGGGCCAGCCCGGCGCCATGCGGCAGCGGTAGGAAATGCCCGGGATGTTGCCGATGAGCGAGCGGAACTGCGCCTCGCTGTCGCGCATGGCCCGCTCCAGGCGCTGCTGCTCGCTGACGTCGGCCACGAAGGCCACGTACATCGGGTCTTCCAGCCGCGCCGTGCGGCCGACCACGAGTTGGATCGGGATGCTGCGACCATCGCTGTGGAAGCAATGGGTGGACAGCGTGGTGCCCATCGAAGACCGCATCGATGCGAGGAAGGCCGGGAAGGCCGCCATGGCCTGGCTGCGGTAGGGCTCCACCATGATCTGGGCAACGCTCTGGCCGATCAGGCTGTAGGCGGAGCGGCCGAAGATGCGCGCTGCCCCGGCATTGAATTCGTGGATGGTGCCGTGCTCGTCGAAAACGATGATGCCGTCGATCGAGGTGTCGGCGATGGCGCGCAGGCGGGCCTCTTTGGCCTGGTTGACCTCCAGCAGGCGGCGGTAGCGCACCAGGCCGATGGCCGCGGCCACCATCACGCTGATGGCCAGTGTCACCAGGGTGATGGACAGGGCCAGCGGCACCTGGTTGGCGGGCGCCAGATCGAATTCGGCGGTGGGCCTGCCGATGAAGCGGGCCGCGGCCATGCCGGTGTAATGCATGCCGGCGATGGCCAGGCCCATGACGGCACCGGCCACCGTGGTTTGCGACATCCCACCGTGGCGCGAGAAGCGCGTGGCCAGACCGAAGCGCACCCACAGTGCGAGCACGGCCAGCGCCACCGCCACCAGGATGGACAGGGCGAACATCCAGGGGTCGTAGCGCAGCACCGGCGCCATGCGCATGGCGGCCATGCCGGCGTAGTGCATGGCGCCGATGCCCGCACCCATCAACACGCCGGAGATCATCAGCTCGCGCGCCTTGACTTGTTCCTGGCTGAGCAGGCGCAGGGCGATCCAGGACGCGCCCATGCTGGGCAGCACAGAGAGCATGGTCAGGCCCGTGTCGTAGGACACCTGGGTGCACAGGCGGAAGGCCAGCATGCCGATGAAGTGCATGGCCCAGACGCCGCAGCCCAGCGCCAGGCTGCCGGCCAGCAAGGTGGTGTTGCGCAGGCGTGCCTGGGGGATGCTGCGCGCCTGGACGGCGGCCTGCATGGCCATGGCCGAGGCGAACATGGCCACGCACACGGACAGCACGACGAGCCACGGATCGTGCTCGCCGTACAGCAACAGGTTGCGGTCAAAGTCCGGACCGGCGGTCCAGAAAAACGAATCCATGGGAAACCTCAGCATGCCTTGTGGT
>CAIQIL010000384.1 GCA_903871865.1 uncultured Burkholderiales bacterium | reverse complement strand
GTGGCACTGGCCGAACTCGCCGAAGCGCAGCGGCAGGTCACGGTAGCTCTTCAAGCCCTGGTTGAAGATCAGGATGTGGCCAGGGCAGTTCATCGGCTTGAGCGCGTAGTCGCGCTTTTCCGACTCGGTGGTGAACATGTTCTCGCGGTACTTGTCCCAGTGCCCCGTTTTCTCCCACAGGGTCTTGTCGATGATCTGCGGGCCCTTGACTTCCTGGTAGCCGTTGTCGCGGTAGACCTGGCGCATGTACTGCTCCACAGCCTGCCACACCGCCCAGCCCTTGGGGTGCCAGAACACGACGCCCGGCGCGTGGTCGTCGATGTGGAAGAGGTCCAGCTCGCGGCCCAGCTTGCGGTGGTCGCGCTTTTCGGCTTCTTCCAGTCGGGTCAGGTAGGCGGCCAGGTCGTCCTTGGTGGTCCAGGCCGTGCCGTAGACGCGCTGCAACTGCTCGTTGCGGTGGTCGCCACGCCAGTAAGCACCGGCCACCTTCATCAGCTTGAAGTGCTTGAGCTTGCCGGTGCTGGGCACGTGCGGGCCGCGGCACAGGTCGGTGAAGGCGCCTTCGCTGTAGAGCGACACGTCCTGATCGGCCGGGATGCTCTCGATGATCTCGGCCTTGTAGTGCTCGCCCAGGCCCTTGAAGTAGGTCACGGCTTCATCGCGCGGCAAGACCTTGCGCTCGACCTTCTCGTCTTTCTTGGCGAGCTCGCCCATCCTCTTTTCGATGGCTTGGAGGTCTTCCGGCGTGAAGGGGCGCTTGTAGGCGAAGTCGTAATAGAAGCCGTCTTCGATGGTCGGGCCGATGGTGACCTGCGCCTCGGGGAAGAGCTCCTTCACCGCATAGGCCAGCAAGTGGGCGGTGGAGTGGCGGATGACGTCCAGGCCTTCGGCGTCCTTCTCGGTGACGATGGCGAGTTGGGTGTCAGCCTCCATCAGGAAGCTGGTGTCCACCAGGCGGGCAGATTCGCCCTGCCCCACGCGGCCTGCCAGCGCGGCCTTGGCCAGGCCCGCGCCGATGGAGGCAGCGACTTCGGCCACCGTCACAGGGCCAGGGAATTCACGCTTGGAGCCGTCAGGAAGTTGGATCGCGATCATGGTGATGTCTGTGTGTCAGGTTCGCCCGCAGTGTGCACGGGCAACAAAAAAGCGCGGTGACGGCCGCGCTTCGTGTGGGAAGAATGCAAAAGCAGCGGCCAGCCGACTAGACCTCGGTCGAGGTGATGGGTGAGGTCGGAGTTCGCGGTGTCATAACCGAGCGTGCCTTCTACGTTCCTTACCTGTGGGGTCGGATGGCGCACAAGCATCGGCGCCATGCGCTGTCATGCCATGGGCAACATTGTAGCGCCCGAGCCTTGTGAGCTGATTGCCGCACCCCGCGTCATCCCGCCATCACGCCACATGGCGACATTCCAAAGTGGTCTACCCTACTTTGGAGTTGTCATGTCCGCACGTCACACCGTTTCCCGCTGCCTGGCCCTGAGCGCCGTCGCCCTGGCCGCTGCCATCACCGCCGCGCCCGCCCACGCTGCCGGCACCCTGGTCGGCTGGGCCAGCATGCCCGCCAACACCCCGGCCGAAGGCCCAACCACCGGCCAGTTCGGCATCAACGGCTTTGGCGCCAATGGCATCTTGCTGCCCGTCTCTCACGGTCAGGCCGTGCAAGGCTTCTCGGCCGTGCTGCCAGGCCCCACGGCCCAATCCTTCTACGTGATGCCCGACAACGGCTTCGGCACGCAAGGCAACTCGGCCGACGCGCTGTTGCGCGTCTATGCCGTGCAGCCCGACTTCAAGACCTGGAGCGGCCAGGCCTTGGTCGGCGCCGGCACCGTGTCGCCCGTGAGCTACAAGAAGGGCAAGGCACAGACCAGCTTCACCAACAGCAGCTTCATCGGCCTGCGTGACCCGGACCACAAGATCGGCTTCCCCATCCAGGCCGATTACGCCAATTACTACAACAACGCCACCAACCCGGCCGTCGATGCCAGCATCCGCGACAACCGCCTGCTGACCGGAGCCGATTTCGACATCGAATCCATGCGCGCCGACAAGAAGGGCAACCTGTGGTTCGGCGAAGAGTTCGGCCCCTTCCTGGTCAAGACCGATGCCAGCGGCAAGGTGCTGCGCTCGGAAATCCCGCTGCCCAACATCGCCCCGACGGGCTCCACCAGCACCGGCGCCTTCGTGCAAGCGCCTCAGAACCCCTACCTGGCCGGCGCCACGCCGAACCTGGGCAGCTCGCGTGGCTTTGAGGGCATGGCCATCAACCCGCAGCGTGACAAGCTCTACACCCTGCTGGAAGGCAGCGTGACAGGCGATGCCACCAAGACCCTGCGCATCAACGAATTCGATCTCAACACCGAGGCCTACACCCAGCGCGTCTGGAAGTACAAGCTCGATGCCGCCGGCACCAACATCGGCGACATGACCGCTGTGAACGACCACGAATTCCTGGTGTTGGAGCGCAATGGCACGACGGCCACCAGCACCTCGGGCACACCGTTCAAGAAGGTCTACAAGATCGACATCAACAAGCTGGACGCCGATGGCAACGTGGACAAGGTCGAGATCGTGGACCTGATGAACATCGCCGACCCGCACGACCTCAACGGCGACGGCAGCACGACTTTCACCTTCCCCTACGTCACCATCGAGGACATCCTGATCCTCGACGCCACCACCATCCTGGTGATGAACGACAACAACTTCCCCGGCGGTGGCGGCCGCAGCGCTTCGCCAGACATCAACGAGTTCCTGAAGATCAAGCTCGACACCCCGCTGGCCCTGCAGCAGCCCGTGCCCCTGCCCGGCCGCGGCCGCGACGAGCAGGACGACGAGCGCGACAACGACAAGCGCTGACACCGG
>CAIQIL010000383.1 GCA_903871865.1 uncultured Burkholderiales bacterium | reverse complement strand
GTGGACATCAAGGTGCCGATGCCCTCCACCGCCGTGCCATCGGTGGGCGTGATCTTCTCGACGATGTGGGCGTGGTGCAGCGTGGCGCGGTTGTCCCAGATGGTCGTGACCAGCGAGGTGCCCATGGCGCCCGCCGTGATGCGCACGAAGTTGCTCAAGCCCGAGGCCGAGGGGATGCGGTCCGGCGTCAGGCCAGACAGCGTGATGGCGCTCAGCGGGATGAAGAAGAAGGCAATGGCCGCGCCCTGCAGGATGGTCGGCACCATGATGGTGTTGAAGTCGGCCTGCACGGTGAAGTGCGAGCGCATCCACAGCACCAGCGCAAAGCCCGAGAACGCCACGGTCGCCAGGATGCGCGGGTCCACCCGGGTCACGTTCTTGCCCACCAGCGGCGACAGCAGGATGGCCAGGATGCCCACCGGCGCCACCGCCATGCCGGCCACCGAGGCCGTGTAGCCCATGTACTGCTGCAGCCACAGCGGCAGCAGCACCACGTTGCCGAAGAACAGGCCGTAGCCAATCGACAGCGCCAGCACGCCGAACAGGAAGTTGCGCTTGGCGAACAGGCGCAACTCCACCACCGGGTGCTCCTGCGTCAGCTCCCAGATCACGAAGACGACGAAGCCGATGGCCGCCACGGCCGTGAGCGCCACGATCTGGCCGCTCTCGAACCAGTCCAGCTCCTTGCCCTTGTCGAGCATGATCTGCAGCGCGCCCACCCAGACCACCAGCAAGGCCAACCCCACCGTGTCGATGGGCAGTTTGCGGATGGGCGTCTCGCGCTTGGCGTAGATGCGCCAGGTCACCAGCGCGGCCCCCAGGCCCACCGGCACGTTGATGTAGAAAATCCAGGGCCAGGTGATGTTGTCCGTGATCCAGCCCCCCAGCAAAGGCCCGGTCACGGGCGCGACCAGCGTGGTCATGGCCCACATCGCCAGCGCCATCCCCGCTTTCGCCGGCGGGTAGCTGGACAGCAGCAGTGTCTGCGACAGCGGGATCATCGGCCCGGCCACCAGGCCCTGCAGCACGCGGAAGCCGATCAGCATCTCCAGCGACGAGGCCAGACCGCACAGCCACGACGCCAGCACGAACAGCAGCACGCTCATGGTGAACAGGCGGACTGCGCCGAAGCGCTGCGTCAGCCAGCCCGTCAGTGGCACCGAGATGGCGTTGGACACGCCAAAGCTGGTGATGACCCAGGTGCCCTGCGTCGGGCTGACGCCCAGGTCACCGGCAATGGCGGGCAGCGAGACGTTGGCGATCGACGAATCCAGCACGTTCATGAACGTCGCCAGCGACAGGGCGATGGTGCCCAGCAGCAGCGACGAGCCTTGCAGCGGCTGCAGGGGCGCGGGCCCGTTGTTCCCACTCACGCTCACGCTCAGACTCCGGGACGTGCGGCGGTGGGTGCCACAGCATGTGCCGCAGGGGCAGCACGGGCGCGGCCCAGGTTGGCGTCGATGATGCGGCGCACCAGGGCATCGGCATCTTTCTGCAGCGCATCGAACACCGCGGTCTGTGCCACCGCGTGTTCACGCGGGTTCTGCGCCAGCACCGGACCGTCCTGCTGGGCCACGTCCACCTCGACCTCCATCGACAGGCCCACGCGCAGCGGGTGCGCCTTGACCTCGGCCTCGTCCAGCGACAAGCGCACCGGCACGCGCTGCACCACCTTGATCCAGTTGCCCGTGGCGTTCTGCGCCGGCAGCAGCGAGAAAGCCGCGCCCGTGCCCGCACCCAGGCCCACCACCTTGCCGTGGTAGCTCACCTTCTGGCCATAGACGTCGGCCGTCAGCGTGGCCGGCTGGCCGATGCGGATGCGCTGCAACTGGCTTTCCTTGAAGTTGGCGTCGACCCAGGGCTTGTCCAGCGTGACGAGCGCCAACACCGGACTGCCGGCCTGCACACGCTGGCCGATCTGCACGCTGCGCTTGGCCACGTAGCCATCAACCGGCGCCGGCAAAGCAGCGCGTTGCAAGGCCAGGTAGGTTTCGCGCACGCGGGCGGCGGCGCGGGCCACGTTGGGGTGCTGGTCCACGGTCGTGCCATCGGTCAGCGACTGGTTGGACATCAGTTGCTCGCGGGCGGCAGACAGCGCCGACTCGGCACCGGCCTGGGCACTGCGGGCCGCGGCCCGCTGCGCCGTGGCGTGGTTGTACTCTTCCTTGCCCACGGCACCGCTGGCCAGCAGGGGCGCACGGCGGTTGACGTCGTCCTGCGCACGGGCCACCTCGGTCTGCGTGCGGGTCACGTCGGCCTGGCGCAGGCGGATCTGCGCCTCCAGGCTGCCGTTGTTGGCGAACAAGGTGCGCACCTCGCGCACGGTCTGGGCCAGTTGGGCCTGGGCCTGGTCGAGCGCCACGCGGGCATCGGCCTGGTCGAGCTTGACCAGCACCTGGCCGGCCTTGACCTTGTCGGTGTCGTCGGCGGCAATCGCCACCACCGTGCCCGCCACCTGGGGCGTGATCTGCACGACATTGGCCTGCACGTAGGCGTTGTCGGTGTGCTCGAAGTGGTTGGCCACCAGCGCGTAGTACGCGCCATAGCCGATGCCACCGAGCACCACGGCGGCGGCCACCAGGGTCAGGGCCTTCTTGCGGCCGGGTGCGGCGGCTGGGGCTGCCTCGGGAGCGGTGGGGGTGGGCTGGCTCATGCGGGGTCTCCGGACTTCTGGGGCAAGGTCTGCGACGGCGTCTGGGCCTCGCTGGGGGATGTGGATGCGGTCGATGCGGTCGATGCGGTTGCAGCGGGCTGCAAGCTGCCGCCCAGGGCGCGCACCAGGCTGAACTGGGTGTCGAAGGTGCGGGCCTGCAGGTCCACCGCCTGGCGGCGCTGGTTGAGCACGGCGGTCTCGGCGGCCAGCACGTTGAGGTAATTGCCCAGGCCGGCGCGGTAGCGCTCGGTGGCCAGGGCGTAGGCCGCCTCGGTGTGGCCCTGCGCACTGCGCTGCTCGGCTTGCTGGCGCGCGATGGCCTGCAGGCTGCCGAGCTGATCGACCGACTCTTGCACCGCCTGCAGCACGGTCTGGTTGTAGTTGGCCACCGCCACGTCCTCTTCAGCGACACGGCCTTGCAGGTTGGCCAGGCGGCGGTCACCATCGAACAGTGGCAGGTGGATCGCGGGCATCAGGCCCCATTGCCAGCTGCCCGGCTTGAGCAGGCGGTCCAGGCCGATGGCGTTGTAGCCGGCGTAGCTCACCAGGTCGATGTTGGGATAGAACAGCGCGCGTGCGGCTTTGATGTCGTAGCGCGAGACCTCGACGCGCCAGCGCGCGGCCATCACGTCGGCGCGGCGGGCCAGCAGGTCCATGGGCACGGCCGGCGGCAGCGCGGGCTGCTGCATGGCGTCGAGCTTCACGTCCAGCGTGTCGAGCGCGTTCGGGGCCTGGCCCGTCAGCACCGCCAGGGCATGGCGCGTGAGCATGATCTGCTCGTTGAGCGCCTCGATCTGCAGGCGCGCATCGGGCAAGGCGCCCTGCCCCTGGCGCAGCTCGACGCTGGTGTCCAGGCCGGCCTGCACGCGCTGGCGGATCAGCTTCAGGACGTCATCGCGCTGGGCCAGCGTGCGCCGCAGCACCTCGGCCTGGGCTTGCAGACGCCCCAGCGCCACGTAGCTGCGCGCCACTTGCGAGGACAGCAGCACCCGCGCGGCCTGCACATCGGCCTCGCTGGCGCGGGTCTGGCCGATGCTGGCCTGGACCTCGGCGCGCTGCTTGCCGAACAGGTCGAGCTCCCAGCTGCCAGCCAGCTGCAGGGTGCCGGTGTTGCGCACCGAACCCGCCAGTGGCGGTGGCACCAGGCCATGCTCGGTGAAGCGCTGGCGGTCCACCTCGGCGGAGGCCTCCAGCTGCGGCATGTCCGTGCCGCGCGTGAAGCGCTCCTGGGCGGCCGCGCGCTGCAGCCGGGCCGCTGCGGCCTGCATGTTGGGGTTGCCCGCCAGCGCCTGCTGGACGAGGGCCGACAGGCGGGCATCGCCATAGGCCTCCCACCAGGGCGTGAGGTCCTGGCCCACGGGGGCGGGCTCGGTGGCCTGAACGCCCAGGGTCTTGGCGTCCAGCGCCGTCAGGCGGGGCTGGATGTCCTGCCCGGTGGAGCAGCCGGCCAACGACAGCAAGGTCGTCAGGGCTGCGGTGGCCAGCAAACGGAAATGCGGCATGGTGTCTCCAGAAATCATCTGCGTCTGAGCTCAGTCTTCCCGGTGCCGCTCGGGCACCGTCGTGGGCAAGGGGGCCTTGAGCGTCTCCACATTGGCCACCATGCGGCGCAGGAAGCCCATCAGCGTCTCCCACTCCTCGCGGGAGAAGCCTTGCAGCATGGTGTTGGAAACGTCGCACAGCACGCCCGGCACGGGGGCGGCGGCCTTCTCGCCCTCGGGGGTCAGGGTCAGGTGGATCACACGGCGGTCATCGGCCGAACGTTCGCGCCGGCACAGGCCCTTGGCCTCGAGGCGGTCCAGTGTGCGCGTGAGGGCACCGGCATCCAGTTGCAGGTCGCGCGCCAGGGCGGCCAGCGTGTTGGCCTCACCGCGGTGGATGAGGAACAGCGGGGTCCACTGCGCGTGGGTCAGCCCGCCATCGGCCAAGCGGTGGTCCACCTCGTTGACCATCAGGTGGACGACGCGGCGCATGAGGTAGCCCACGCTGTTTTCACGTGTGAAGCTGCCGGGTCCGTAGATGGGCTCCTTCTGGGCCGCAGCGGCCTCGGAAGCGCTTGCGGGGTCGGGATTCGAGCGTTTGACCATGGGCAGAAATTTAGTTGCCTACGCAAATATTGTCAAGGCATGATAATGCGCAGTCCTTCCCGTTTGCCCTGTTTGTCGATCAAAGGCCGCCGTCATGTCTGGCTCCACCACGCCCCCTGCCGCCAAGTCGCCCCGCGCCCTGGCCAGCCTGCGCCCCTTCCTGCGCCCGTACCGCAGCCGCATGGCCATGGCCTTCGTGTTCCTGGTGATGGCCGCCGTCACGACGCTGGTGCTGCCGATCGCGCTGCGCACCCTCATCGACCAGGGCATGGTCTCGGCCGACCCTGGCCAGCGCGTCATGGCGCTGCGCACGCACTTCCTCGCGCTGTTCGGCGTGGGGGCGGCGCTGGGGCTGTTCTCCGCCTCGCGCTACTTCGTCGTCACCTGGCTGGGTGAGCGCATCACGGCCGACATCAAGCAGGCGGTGTACGCCCACGTGCTGCGCCAGAGCCCCGAGTTCTTCGAGACCACGCAGAGTGGCGAAGTGCTCTCGCGCCTGACCGCCGACACCACCCTGATCCAAACCGTGGTGGGCACCAGCGTGTCCATGGGCATGCGCAACGCCATCATGACCGTCGGCGCCTTGACCATGCTCATCGTCACCAACCCCTTCGTGATGGCGCAGGTGCTGGGCGGCCTGGTGCTCGTCGTGCTGCCAGCGATTGCCTACGGCCGCCGCGTGCGCAAGCTCTCGCGCGCCAGCCAGGACCGCATCGCCGATGCCAGCGCGATCGCCGCCGAGGTGCTCAACGCCGTGCCCGTGGTGCAAAGCCACAACGCCGAAGGCCGCGAAGCCCAGCGCTTTGACGACGCCACCGAAGGCGCTTTCCGCACCGGCGAGCGCCGCATCCGCGCCCGCGCCATCCTCGTGGCCTTCATCATCACCGCCACCACCGGCGCGCTGCT
>CAIQIL010000382.1 GCA_903871865.1 uncultured Burkholderiales bacterium | reverse complement strand
GATGGAACTGGTCATGCGCGTCATGCCCATGCCCAAAGACGCCAACGGCAATGGCGACATCTTTGGCGGCTGGATCATGTCGCAGGTGGACCTGGCCGGCTGCGTGCTGCCCGGGCGCGTCTCGCGCGGCCGCGTGACCACGGTGGCCGTCAACGAGTTCATTTTCCGCAATGCGGTGTCGGTGGGCGACCTGCTGTCCTTCTACGCCCGCGTGGAGCGCATCGGCAACACCTCGGTGACCGTCCACGTCGAGGTCTGGGCCGAGCGCCAACCCGCCAACCCCATCCTGGTGAAGGTGACCGAGGCCAAGGCCACCTACGTCGCCATCGACCGCGACGGGCGTCCGCGTCCGGTGCTGTCGGAATCCTCCCCATGACCACGCCCATGCCCCACCACGCCATCGTCGTCCAGCACCTGGCTTTCGAAGACCTGGGCAGCTTTGCGCCCGTGTTGCGCGAACTGGGCTGGACCTGGTCCAGCCTGCAGGCCGGGGTGGATGACCTGGCGCCCGCGCACGAGGCCGAGCTGCTCATCGTGCTGGGCGGCCCCATCGGTGTTTATGAAACCGACACCTACCCTTTCCTGAACGACGAGCTGGCCCTGCTGCGCGAACGCCTGGCGGCACAACGCCCGACCCTGGGCATCTGCCTGGGTGCTCAACTGATGGCCGCCGCGCTGGGCGCGCGCGTGCACCCGGGCGGCACGAAAGAGATCGGCTGGTCTGCCCTGCAGCTGACACCGGAGGGCGAAGCGTCCTGCCTGCGCCACCTGACAGGCCTGCCCGTGCTGCACTGGCATGGCGACACCTTCACCCTGCCCGCGGGCAGCACCCACCTGGCCAGCAGCGCGGTGTACCCGCACCAGGCCTTCGCGGTGGGCGCCCATGCGCTGGGCCTGCAATGCCACGTGGAAGCGCAAGGGGCGGACTTCGAGCGCTGGCTCATCGGCCACGCCTGCGAGCTGACCTCGGCCGGATTGGACGTGCCCGCCTTGCGTGCCGCTGCGCACGCCCACGCACCCGCATTGGAAGCCGCCGCCGCCCGCATGCTGCGCGACTGGCTGAACGCCTTTCAGGGCTTGTCCGGCAAACGCTGAGCACTGGTCTGACCTTGCCCTGCCTCAGGCAGGGATGCACGTCTTCATGTCATAGTTCTGACATGCGCTCCCTGTCTTCCCCCGCCCAGCTTGACGATGTTGGCGCCGCGCTGCGTCACGATGGCTGGGCCCTCATGCCCCGCGACATGCTCTTGCACTGGCTGCCTGCCCAGGCCGCCGATGCCGACACGCTGCACGCCAGCTGGTCCGACCTGCCGCCCGACACCCACCTGCGCGACGGCGGCCACTACCGCTTCCGTCGCCACAGCTGCTTCGTGCTGGACCACGCCAACGACGCGGCCCGCGCCACGCTGACGCAAACGCCTCATCGCGCGCACTGGCAGCCCGTGACCTACAACGCCTTGCACGGCGGCTTCGAGCGCTGGTTCGAACCCATGCCCGCGAGCACCACCGCCCACCCGATGTGGCAGGCCCTGCTGACCCGGCTGGGCAGCCTGCTGGCCGAGGTCAAGCCGGTGAGCACGTGGTTCATCGAGGCCCACCAGTTCCGCGTGGACACCGCCGGCGGCATCGGCCGCCCCACGCCCGAAGGCGCCCACCGCGATGGCGTGGACTTCGTGGCCGTGCTCATGCTGGAGCGCCACGGCATCAAGGGCGGCGAGACCCGCGTCTTCGAGGCCGACGGCCCCAGCGGCGTGCGCTTCACCCTCACCGAGCCCTGGAGCATGATGCTGCTGGACGACGAACGCGTCATCCACGAATCCACGCCCATTCAGCCACTCGGCGACCACGGCTGGCGCGACACCCTGGTGCTCACCTTCCGGCAAGGCGGCTTCCAAGGGCCCTGAAGATCAGAGCGCGCCAATGAGGTCAGCGGCAGCCGTCGTCGCGCTTGACCTCGGTGGCCTGCAGGCTGGAAGCATTGAGCAAAGTGCCCTTGACCTCCACGCACACGTTGTTGACCAGCACCAACCCAGGTTCGACGTCCGTGGATGTGTAGCTGACCGTGATGCCACGCAGCTTGAACGTTGTCGCGGTGATGGGCAGTTCAACGCGCCCATGCAGCTCGTTCTCGCCAGGCTGGTTGTCATCGTCCAGCTCGGCTTTGTCGGCCACCAACACGCCACTGCGATACAGGCCCTCGACCTCCACGCGCAGCCCATTGGGTGAGCCAGCACCGAGCGTGGCGCGCACGGCGGTGAAGTTCACCGTCGTGCCATTGATCACACCCGAGTTGCTGGCATCGAAGTTCTGAATCACGCCCTCCAGACGCCCCCTGCGTTCATCGCTCACCAGCTGACTGCGCACGCCGATGCCGCCAGACAGCGCCGTCCAGTTCGTGTTCGGCAATACCGCCGGAGTGACGCGCACGCGCACATAGCTGCCGGCCACCAAGCCTGCCGGCATGGAGCCTGTGAACGTCACAACCTGAGGACCTTGGCCCAGCCGAATCCTGCGCGCTGTCGGATCGACATCAATCACCATGCCGGAGATCTTGTACGCCACAGGTTGCGATGACAGTACATCAACGCGCGTGGCTGCAAATTCACCCAAAGCGGTAGGCAAAGCATGCACGACCACCACATCGCCCGCCTGCAAGGGCGCGGCCAGCGGAACGGTGCGTGCGTTGATGACAACGTGCTGCCCCATGACCGTGAATTCGGTCGTCGCGGACGCCCCCACGGGATTGGCCACCACGCCAATCAGCTCGCTCGCATACCGCACCCGCACGGCCTTGGCAGAATCGGTCGCAGTCCCTGTGCCTGCCGTGACCGCACCGCCATCGACCTCCACCACCATGCCGATCTGCAAGTCGTCGGACACGGGCGAGGCCTTGTCCTCGCTGATCAAGGCCGTGGCGCTGTCCAACTCATAGCGCACGCCATTGACGATGATGGAGCCCAGCCCCGAGATGGGGCCGTTGGTGTACGAGCCCGTGCCGCCGCTGCCGACACCGCCGGTGTTGTTGGAGGCGGTCTGGCCGCCACCGCCGCAGCCGTGCAGGACACCCGCCAGGGCGATGCCCAGCAGTGGTGCGGCCCACGCCAGTTTGAGGTGTCGCAACATCACGTTTCCTTCGGCTTGGAGGCGGCCTTGGCCGCTCCATTGGCACCGCCTGCCTCATGAGCGGCGGTGTCCTCGTGGTAGGTGAACAGCCCGAGCCTGACGCGGCGGCGAGCCTGCAGGCCGGCCAGCGCGTCTTCCTCGATGCGGTTTTCGAGCAAGGGCACGGCCTCGCTCAGCAGCGTCTTCCAGTGGCGGCGCGCCAGCGCGCGCAGCATCTCCACCGATTCCGGCGAGAGGCCATCGGCGAACACGGCCTGCTCGAAGTGGGTGGATTCTTCGGCCAGCACGTTCTGCACGGCGGCCTGCATGTGGTCGCCCACGTTGGTGCCCAGGAAGCCCAGCATGCGCTGCCAGTCGCCACGCGGCGTGAAGCCATCCTGGATGAGGGTGACGGTGTCGGTTTCGACGTCCCAGCGCGCCAGTTGCAGGCGGCAGAGTTCATCGAGCAGGCTGCGAGGGTGCACGTCCTGGGTGACCGAGCGGGCCAGCGCCTCGAAGCTGGGCGCATCGCCTTGCCGTGGCAAGGGCCGCGGCTTGCCGCGCACGCGCAGGCTGCGGTCCGACAACCAGCGGGTGAACACTTGCGAAGCCAGCGAGGCCTCGGGCACGGGCGGGCCGGCATCGGCAGCTTCCACCAGGCGCGTGACTTCGCGGCGGTTGATGCCCGTGACCGTGCTGATGCGGCTGACGAGGCGGTGCGGCGCCTGACCCAGGGCGATCTGCTCGTCGCGGGCGGCGTGCACGAAGGCCTGCTTGAGCACCTCTTCGGCGTTGGCATGGGTCAGGCCGCGGGCCACCGCCAAGCGCGCCAGCGGCGCCATGACCGAGCGCAAGGCGTCGATCAGGACTTCATGGTCGGTGGGAGATGGGGGAGTGTCGGGAGAAGACATCGGCACGGCCGCACGCCAAAATGGGCGTCGTGCCCATTTTAGCCGGTAAGCGGGAACTCCGGCGGCTGAGCGCCCCGTCAAACGCAGGGCACGGGGCGCCGTCTGCTCAGCACTTCGAGAAGTCTGGCTTGCGCTTTTCCATCACGGCGCTGATGGCCTCCTTGGCGGCCGGGCCGCGCAGCAAGGCGCCGAAGAGCTTGAGCTCGTCGCCCATGATCTGCTGCAGGCCAACCTGGCCCTTCTTCATCAAGGCCTTGGTGGCCGTCAGCGAGGCCATCGGCTTGGCGGCCAGCTTGGCGGCTTGGGCCTGGGCGTAGGCGTTGACTTCGCCCGGGGGCAGCAGGCGGTTGACCAGGCCCATCTCCACGGCCTCTTCGGCATAGAAGGGCTCGCCCAGCATCAGCTTCTCAGCGGCGCGCGGGTAGCCCACCAGGGCGGGCAGCAGCAGGCTGGCGCCGGCCTCGGGGCACAGGCCCAGGTTCACGAAGGGCAGGCTGAACGCGGCGTTGTCGGCGGCATAGACCAGGTCGCAGTGCAGCAGCAGGGTCGTGCCGATGCCCACGGCCGGACCGGCGACCGCGGCCAGCAGCGGCTTGGGGAAGGTGCGCAGGGCTTCGAGGAAGCGCACGACAGGCGCCGGTTCGGCGTCGGCCTTGGACATGTCGGGCGGGTTCTTCAGGAAGTCGGCCAGGTCGTTGCCGGCGGTGAAGACCTGCTCGTGGCCTTGCAGCACGACCACGCGCACGGCGTCGTCTTCGGCGGCGGCGAACATGGCGTCGGCCAGGGCGTTGTACATGGCCGCCGTGATCGCGTTTTTCTTGTCCAGACGGTTGAAGGTCAGGGTCAGGATGCCGTCTTCGCGGTGCTGCAGGATCTCGCTCATGGGATGTCTCCGTGTCGGTGAACCCGCATTAGAAAACAAAAATCCCGCGCCAGGCGCGGGATCCCCCTGCTCGGTGGCCGAGTCGCTCAGGGTGCACGCAAATCGATGCCCAGGCGCGGCATCCAGGCCGTGCCGCTGACCGTCACGGGCATGACGGTGGCCTGGCGCACATTCAGGCCCAGCGAACCCGTGATGGCGTACTGTTCGTGCGCGCCATAGACCAGCAAGACGAGCTGCGAACCCGCCGGCAGGCGCTTGCCCACGCCAGGCAGAGCGACGTCGTGCGTGCCCAGGCCACGCAAGGGCTGCAACTGGTTGTCGACCAGTTCGATCAGGCCGCTGGTGTGGACCACGCCCGTACCGACGAAGACGATGGGGTCGCCGCCCACCAGGGCACTCAGCGGGCTGGCGGACAAGGTCAGGGCCACGTGCGGCACGCCCGCCACCACGTCACCACGGCCCCCGGTGCGCTCACCCAGCTTGACGATGGACGGCAGCGCTTGCGCACCCGCCACCACCTTCGTGGACGGCACGGTGTAGGCCGTGCCCGAGCGTCCGGTCGTGACCTGGTCCACCAGCACGGCGTCATCGCCCGACAGCGACAGGCAGGTCTGCCGCGGAACGATGTCGGCCGCACCAGCGATGCCTTTGAGGTGCTGGTCGAAGAAGGCGCGGCGCGCCACCATGGTCTGCACGCGGCCGCACTGGTCCTTGAGCTGGTCCTGTGGGTTCTGGAAGGCATAGGCCCCCGGGTCGGGCACGATCTGCAAGGTGTTGTGGCCGGTCTGGGTCGTCATCAGGCGCACATCGCCGCCCGAGCGCGCCAGGCACTGCTGGTTGGCCAGACCCGCGTTGAAATTGAACAGGGTGTCGCGCATGCCCTGGATGAACAGCGCGTGCGTGCGCGGCGCCTGGCGCGGCATCAGCTCGGGGCGCGTGCCCGGGCCGCCGTTCGTCAACACCGGCTTGCCGCTGCACCAGTAGCTGGTGCTGTGGTACGCGAAGAAGTCGCGCAGGCCGGGCGTGAGCTGGTTTTGCGCGAACGAGATCGCGAACTGCTGCACCAGGAAGGGGTCGGAGCTCGAGCCCGTCTTGACGCCAGCGCGGCTGCCCAGCAGCAGCAAGGCCGGGTCCCACAAGGCCTTGGGCACCGAGCCCGGCGCCAGGCTGTAGGGCAGGTCGTGCGGCGCGATCTCGGGCACGATGGCGTCCAGGCGACGCTTGGGGTCGATGTGGGTCAGCAGCAGCTGGTACATGCCGCCATAGGAGCCGCCCATCGAGCCCAGCACCAGGTTGTGCGGATCGCGCCCGTCGTTGCTGGGGCCGTAGCGCAACCAGCCCAGGTTGGCCTCCAGCCAGTCGAGGATGGCCAGCAGGTCCTTGCCCTCGAAGTCCGGGTCCATGACGCGCACGTTGCCGCTGCTGTCGCCATGGCCGCGCTGGTCGATGCTGACCACGCCGTAGCCGTTGGCGCGCAGGTCGGCGATGGCGGCGTCGCCCGTGAGGTCGGGCGCACCCGCGGGCGTGGGCACCGGCACGGGCGAGCCGCTCGCCGTGGCGCGCGAACCGCCATAGCCGTGGCCGTGCAGCACCAGCGGGTAGGTCTGGCCTGGCGTGAACACGGTGGGCTCGAAGATGGTGAAGGCCGCGGTGTCACCCGTGGCCGCGACCTTGATCTTGACGTCGATGGCGCGGCCCGCGCGGCTGTCGCTGGGCGAACCCGTGCCACCAGCCCCCACCGGCAGCGCCGGCAGGTCCAGCGAAGCCGACACCGACACGGTGACCGCTGACTGCAGGGTCGCGGCCTGCGCGCGCGGCATCACCGCGAACGCGGCGCCGACCAGCAGGGTGAAAGCGGCCATCGCCAGGGCCGGTCGCCGAACCTGAACAGCGCTCAGTGCTTGAGGGGCGCGTCGGGCAAAGTGTGTGTGGCGGGTGCCGAGGGTGCTGCGGGCTTGGGCCATGAAACGCTCCATCCAAATACAACCAATGGGTTATTCCAATGGCGAAGGATGCATGAAGGCACCGCCCTCATCTTGCGAAGAAACCCTCTGAATCAGGCCTGACCCACCCCCCGTTCAGGTTGTCTTGCCCGTCAACCAAACCAGGGCCTGCGGCCACAGCGGCTTGCCGCAGGCGGACCGGAAGAAATCGAAGTGCCCCACACGCCGCACGCCGTGGTCACGCGGACGCAGCCTGACGTGCGCCTGCGGGGCCTGGGTGTAATGCGCGTGGTGGCGGCGCACACCGTCGTTGGTGGCCAGCGTGTCGTCGGTGAGCATCACCACCGTCATCGGCGTGCGCACCTGGGCATAGGCTTGGCGCACGGCCGGGCTGTGGCTGACGACGAAATCCGGGTGCAGGGCCCAGCGGCGCCACTGCAGGGCCACGCCGGCCGGCATGTCGCCCACCGCGCCCAGGCGGCGGCCCGCGAAATAGCCATGGCGGCGGATGCTCCAGGGCATGGCCACGTGCCACAGCAGGCCCACGTAGTAACGCAGCGGCCGCGCCAACCAGTCGCGGTGGCCGTGGCCGGCGGCGATCGTCACGGCGCGGTCGATGGCCGGGTGCGGCGGGATGGCCCCAAACAGGATGCCGCCCATGCTGTGGCCGAACCAGCTGATGGGCACCCCCGGGAAGCGGCGCACGGCCTCGTCCACCGCGGCGGGAGCGTCACGCTCGGCCCAATCCAGCAAGTCGGCCTGGTAGCCGCGCATCACCTTCGGCGCGGACAGGCCCATGCCGCGCCAATCGAAGGTGATGACGGCACAGCCCTGCTTGGCCAACCAGCGCGCGTGGTCCCAGTAGAACATCTGCGGCACGCCCAGCGCGGTCGCGATCACCACCACCCGGCGCACCTCACCAGAGGGCGGCGTGAAGCAACGGGCGGCCAGCTTCTGGCCATCGGCGGTGTGCAGGGTCAGGGTGTCCATGCGGGCCCCATCCAGAGGGAGAACATGAAAAAGCCCGCGTCGAGCGGCACTCGATGCGGGCTTCGGGAAGGCCGGTCAATGGCCTGTGACGGCCTTTGCCCTTCAAGCCAGGAACACAGGCTGGGTCACAGGCTGTCCACGCGCTCGAAGATGCCAGCAGCGCCTTGGCCGGTGCCGATGCACATCGTCACCATGCCGTACTTGCCGCCGGTGCGGCGCAGGCCGTGCACCACGGTCGCAGCGCGGATGGCACCGGTCGCACCCAGGGGGTGGCCCAGGGCGATCGCGCCGCCCATCGGGTTGACCTTGGCGCGGTCCAGCACGTGGCCCTTGCTGTCGAGGTCCTTGAGCACAGCCAGGGACTGCGCAGCGAAGGCTTCGTTCAGCTCGACCCAGTCCATGTCCGAAGCCTTCAGGCCAGCGTATGCCAGGGCCTTGGGGATGGCTTCGATCGGGCCGATGCCCATGATCTCGGGCGGCACGCCCTTGACCGCGAAGGCCACGAACTTGGCCAGCGGCTTCAGACCGTACTTCTCGCAAGCTTCCTTGGACGCCAGGATCAGGCAGCCAGCGCCGTCCGACGTCTGCGAGGAGTTGCCGGCCGTGACCGAACCCTTGGCAGCGAACACCGGGCGCAGCTTGGCCAGGCCCTCCACCGAGGTGTCAGGACGGGCGCCTTCGTCGCGGCTGATGACCTTCTTGGAGATGGTCACTTCGCCGGTTTCGAGGTTGGGCGTGCGCACTTCGATCTCGACCGGGGTGGTCTCGGCATCGAACCAGCCAGCTTGCTGGGCGGCGATGGCGCGGCGGTGCGATTCGGTGGCGAAAGCGTCCTGCTCTTCGCGGGTCACCTGCCACTGCTCGGCCACCTTCTCGGCGGTCATGCCCATGCCGTAGGCGATGCCGACGTTCTCGTCCAGGTCCACGACCTTGGGGTTGAACGAAGGCTTGGAGCCGCCCATGGGCACCATGGACATCGACTCGACGCCACCGGCGATCATGACCTCGGCTTCGCCGACGCGGATGCGGTCAGCGGCCATGGACACGGCGGTGATGCCAGCCGCGCAGAAGCGGTTGACGGTGGCGCCGGCCACGGTCTTGGGCAGGCCCGACAGCAGCGCGGCGATCTTGGCCACGTTCATGCCTTGTTCGCCTTCGGGCATCGCGCAGCCGACGATGGCGTCTTCGATGGCGGCCGGGTCCAGCGTGGGCACCTGCTTGAGGGCGTTCTGGATGGTCGCAACCAGCAGGTCGTCAGGACGGGTGTTCTTGAAGACGCCACGACCAGATTTGCCGATCGGGGTGCGGGTGGCAGCGACGACGTAAACGTCGCGGAGTTGCTTGGACATGTGTGTGTCTCCGATCGATCAGTTACGGACGGGCTTGCCAGTGGACAGCATGCCCATGATGCGTTCTTGCG
>CAIQIL010000381.1 GCA_903871865.1 uncultured Burkholderiales bacterium | reverse complement strand
GTTCATGGGCGTGCGGATTTCGTGGCTCATGTTGGCCATGAACTGGCTCTTGGCCTGGCTGGCGGCCTCGGCCATGTCGCGGGCACGTTGCAGCTCCAGGGCCTGGCCGTGGTCGTCGGTGACGTCCGAGACCAGGCCGTAGATGCGGGCCTGGCCGTCGGGCAGGCGGCGCGTGCGGGTGCGGTGGCGGACCCAGCGCAGGCCCTTGCCCGGCACTTGCATGCGCAGCAGGGCGTCGGTGGGTTGGCCAGCGTGTTCCAGGGCCTCTTGCGCTGCCAGTGCCTCGGCGTCTTCGGGCACGATCAAGGCGCGCACGCTGCCCGGCTTGGCCACGATGTCATCGCCCGTCATGCCCAGCAGGTCATGGGTGCGTGGGCTCAGGTAGATGAAGCTGGCGCGGTCTTCGGTGGACACATAGACGGCGTCGTCCATGGACTCGACCAACTCGCGGAAGCGGCGCTCGGACTCTTCCAGGTCGGCGCGGGCCTGGCGCGAGGCCGTGATGTCGCGCACCAGCGAAATCAGCAGGCGAGGGCGGCCATTGCTGTGGCGCAGCGCGAAGTGCCGTGCGTTGACGAAGCGCTCACCTTCGTCGCCCACCCAGGTGAAATCGTGCTCGACCGTCTGGCCCGTCTCGATGGCTTCCTGCATGTGCGGCTGGGCGTGGCCCAGCACCGACTTGCCGAGCGCCTGCTCGATGGAGCGCCCGACCACGCGGTCGCGCTGCAGCTTGAATTCGATCTCGGTGTAGCGGTTGATGGCCACCACGTTGAGGTTGACCGGGTCCAGCACGAACAGGCTGACGGGCAGGTTGCCCAGCAGGGCTTCGAGGAACTCGCGCTCCTGGTCGCGCACGTGCTCCTGGCTCTTGCGTTTGGTGATGTCGTTGAACAGGCAGACGTACTGGCTGCGCCCGCCCGACTCGTCGAGCATCTGGATGGCGTCGATCTCGCCCCAGTAGCGGGTGGTGGTGCCAGTGCCCGGGCGGCCAGCCTCGTAAGACAGGCGGAAGGGCACACCGCGGGAGAGCTGGCCTTCCAGCTCGGCCACGACCTCGCCGTCAGACACTTCCTGTGCGAGCAACTCGGTCAGGCGGCGTCCGACAACCCGGGCCTCGTCCCAGCCGGTCAGGGCGACGAAGGCAGAGTTGATCCATTCGATGGTGCCGTGGCGGTCGGTGATGGCCACGCCCGAACTGATGCGCGAAGCGACCAGGGCCAGGCGGCCGAGGTGCTCTGCGTGGCTGGCCATGCGCGCCAGGTTGGCTTCGCGCTGGGCCACGAAACCCAGCTGGATGGCCGCGACGTCGAGCACGGGCTCCAGGTCGGGGTGGGCGTGGCGGGGGTCGTCGAACTCCAGCAGTGCCAGTGGCCAGCCCTCGATGGCAATCGGCAGGGCCAGCACGCGCCGCGTGCCAGCGTCTCGCCAGGGCGTGGGTGCCGCCGTGGGAGGCCCATTCGGCGTGCCGGCTGGGGCCAAGGTGGCGCTCAGGTCCGAGAGCACGGCGCGCAGGCTCACCAGGCACTGGCCCAGGGGGCGGTCGTCGCGGTGGGTGGTGGCAATGCTGCTGACGTCGATGATGTCGCTGCTGTCTGGGCCGCCGTCGGTCCAGGGACGCAAGAGCGCCGATTCGCCGTTCCAGCCTTCCACGCGCAGGGCGATCCAGGCGCGCGAGCCCAGGTGGGCGTGCAGGGCTTCACCGACCCGGTGCATGGCCTGCGCCAACGTGGTGGCGCTGCGTGCGTCTTCGGCGACCTGGCGCACCAGTGCCAGGAGGCTGGCCTGGCGCTCGGCGCGCTGGAGCGCCTCGATGTTGTCCGATGCGTCCAACTGGGGCACGGTGGTGGGGGCGCGGTCGTGGTCAGCGCGCAGCTCTTTGGCCACGGACATGGCCGTGTGCGCTGCGGCCGGTGCGCGGCGTGCGGCCGCAGTCTGGCCCTGGGTGGCGCTGACCGGCGCTTCCGGCACGGTCGTGGACAGAGACGATGGCGAGGAGGACGGCGAAGACGACGGCGAGAAAGATGGGAATTGCGACGCAGGCGCAGGTGCCGTGCGCATCGGCGCGCCGTTGCGCGGCTCGCGGCGCCGGCTGGCCAGGTAGCCAATGCCGGACGATGCCAGCACCGCCAGCGCCAGGCCAGCGCCGGCAGGGCCCCAGACAAAGCCTGCGGCCGACAGGGCTGCGAGGGCCAGCATCAGGGTCAGGGCTTTCCAGGGTGTGCGCATGGAGGCGTTGGTATGACTAAGGCCGGAAAAATGCACCGGCCAGCTGCAGGCAAATCAATGCTTCCCGACGGAAAATGTTGCGGGAATAAGGTGACAATCGTCAGAAATCTCACGAACTTTAACGTGATCGTGAAAAGCGGAGCCAGCAGAAGAAACCCCGTTTCATCCCTCCTTACAATCTTTTGAATGCACAGCCCTCACGATTTGTCATCCGGTCTGGATGCCGCCAAGCGGCAGATTCACGCCGGAACCGGATTCTGGTGGGCAGCGGGTATTTTGGTGCTGCTCGGGCTGAGCCTGACCGAAGCGCCCGCCTGGGCCCATGTGCTGGCCGCAGGTGTGTGGGTGCAGGGCGTTTGGCTGGCGCGCATTTGGCAACAGCAGGCTCAGCGTCCGCCCGCGGACGCCCCGGTGGCCGAAACCTTGCCGGTATCGGTGGCCCATCCAGGCCCTGACATCGCTGGCAATCTCATGGAAGCGCCTGTGGCGCCAGACACACAAGGTCTTGCGGCAAGCCATGCCGACCCAGGCCCGGAGGTCGCGCGCGATGTCGAGCAAGACATGCTGCGCTATGCCCTGTCGCACGATTTGCGCGCGCCGCTGCGCGTCATCGACGGTTTCACCCGCATCGTCAAGGAAGATTACGGCCGCCACCTGGACCGCCTGGGCCAAGACCACCTGGAGCGTGTTCTGGCCGCCTCGGCCCGCATGAACGGCATGATCGATGCCGTCCTGGCCCAGGCCCAACTGGCCGGTGCCTGCCTGGCCCGCGAAGACATCGACCTCAGCGCGTTGGCCCGCGAGGTCGGGGCCGAGTTGCTGGCCTTGCAGGCCGATGCGCAAGGCGTGCAATTGCAGGTTGCCGACGGCCTGCGTGCACAAGCCGATGCCTTGCTGGTGCGGCGCGTGCTGGAAAACCTCTTGGGCAACGCTTTGAAATACAGCGCCAAAGTGAGCGAGCCCCGGGTGGAACTGGGTTGCATGCCCGCCACCAACCCACCCGTGTATTTCGTGCGCGACAACGGCGCAGGGTTTGACATGCAGCACGCCGACAAGCTGTTCGGCATGTTCCAGCGCTTGCACAGCGCCAAGGATTTCCCGGGCACGGGCGTCGGCCTGGCCGGGGTGCGTAACATCATCCGCCGCCACGGTGGCCGGGTGTGGGCAGAGGCCCAGCCGGGCCAAGGCGCGTGTTTCTACTTCACCTTGATCTGCACGGTCGAGGCGCAGCGCTCCGTGGTGGGTTGATCACGGGGCGTGGGTGGCATTGGCAGGCCCAACGCCAAATGCCTTGGCGCTCAGAGCGAACCGAGGCCGGCCAGCACTTCCTGGGCGTTGATCAGGCGTTCGCACACCGCGGCCACGCTCAGGTTTTCCTGGCGGGCCTGCAGGGAGAGCTTGTCCAGGGCCTGGCGGCGTGTCAGCGAATGGCGGTGCATCACCAGGCCGATGGCGATGGCCACGGTGGCGGTGAGGGGGTCTGCGCTGGTGGCGGGCGCGGTGGCTGCCGCGGCAGAAGGCGTGGCAGAAGGTGCCTTGGTCGCCTCGCTGAGAGGCGCTGACGCTGGCGTGGCCACGGTGGTGGCACCTGCCGGGTTGGCAGCGCTTGCCTGAACCGCAGGAGCGGCGGCTTGGGCCTTGGGCCGGTTGGCAAAGGCGGCTTCCACGGCCGGCACGATTTGCTGGATGTCCAGGGGCTTGACCAGGTAGGTGAGCGCGCCGAGTTCCTTGACCTGCTTGATGGTGCCCTCGTCGGCAAAGGCCGACAGGAACATGAAGGGCGTCTGGAGGTACTCGCGCAGGTAGGCGGCCACATCGAAGCCGGACTTGCCTTCCATGCGGATGTCGAGCAATGCCAGTTCGGGCCGGTGCTCGCGCGCCAGCAGGATGGCGTCGTCGCCGTTGTCGGCATCGATGACTTCGAAGCCGGCCTGCGACAGCCCGTGAGTCAACGTTGCCAGCACCAGCCGGTCGTCGTCCACCACCAGGATTTTGCCTTTTTGATTCACGCGGGGCCTGTGTTGCTGGGGCGAGCCTTCAAATGTGCCGCCGAATGGTGCAGTTTACTGCGAGTCGTTCAACCGCAAAACCCCCTCATTGGGGCCACAGCGTGATCTGGTGGCCTGCGGGCTCGCCGGTCATGGGGGCCACGGGAGGGGGCAGCAGGGTGATGCCGGGCGGGATGAGCTCGATGCGGGTGAGCACGTCTTCGCCGTCCTGCTGGATGCTCAGCTTGGCGCTGCGGCGCGGCAGCAGGGCGCGCACCAGGCCCAGCCCGGAGACGCCACCGGGCACGCGGTCCAGGCTGAAGCCTTCGGGCAAGCGCCCCGGGCTGCGGATGTCGATGCGCACGCCTTGCTCGTTGGCCGCCATGACGCAACGCAGCGCCTGCATGCCGACGCCGTGCTTGTGCGCGTTGGTCAGCAGCTCGTTGAGGCTCAGCGCGATGGGGATGGACTCGGCTTCGGGCAGCTGCCAGTCGCCGGCCAGGTTGCCCTCGACGGCGAGCTGGATGGCGCGCCCGAAGGTGCGCTGCACGGACAGGGAGATGGCCTCAACCACGGCCTTGAGGCGCAATGGCCCGCCGGTGCCCACCTGCAGGCCGTAGACCTGCGCGATGGCCTGCACCTGGCCCACCACTTCCGAGATGGCCGAGGCCACCTCGGGCTTGCGCGCGGCGATCTGCTGCAGCAGGCCGGCCACGCCCTGGAGGTTGTTCTTGATGCGGTGGTGCACCTCGCGCACCAGCATCTCGCGCTGGGCGATCGCGGCTTCCAGGCGCGCCTGCTCGGCCGCGCGCTGCTCGGTGATGTCGGAGGCCACCAGCAGCAACTGGTCGGCCACTTCGCCCTCGGCGGCCAGCGGCAGGTAGTTGATGTCCCAGATCTGGGGGCTACCGTTGCGGCCGGCCACGCTGTGCTCGCGGTGCAGGGGCCTGCCCTTGTCCAGGGCGCTTTGCATGTCGGCGCGCATCAGCCGGGCGCGGTCGGCGGGGTAAATGCCTTCGGGCGGCTGGTCCAGGGCCTTGAGCACGTCCGCGCCCAGGAAGGGGGCGGCGGCTTCGTTGGCTTGCAGCAGGGTCAGCTCGTGGGCGTCGATGAGCTGGATGCCCATGGGCGCCATCTTGATGATGCGCTGCAGCGTGGCCTGGGCTTCGGCGGAGTCGGCCTCGGCCTGGCGGCGCCGGTCGATGTCCAGCAGGGCGTAGGTGGCTTGGCGCTGGCCGAGCTCGTCCAGCGTGACCACGGCGTTGCCCACCACCCAGAAGACGCGGCCGTCGCGGCCCATGACCTGGCACTCGAAGGTGTGGGACTGGCCGTCTTGCAGTTCGTCGAGGTAGTCGGTCAGGCGGAAGGGGTGGTCGAGGTCGGGTGTGGCGACGGTACTCAGGGGCTGGCCCACGAAATCGGCCAGGTCGCCCGCGAACATGCGGCGCGCGGAGCGGTTCATCCAGGCGATGCCATGCACGTCGATGGTGACGATGCCGACGAAGACCGAATCGAGGATGGCGCGGGTGCGGTCGGCCTGCATCGTCAGGTTCCACTCGGCGCGGTGGCGGTCATCGACGTTCACGAAAGAGGCGATGAAGCCTTCCTCCGGGCGCACCGGGTTGACCAGTCGCATCGCGACTTCGGCCCACAGCGGCAGACCGGTGGGGGTGACGCGCAGGGCCCGCTCGCCCTGCCAGTGGCCCAGACTGCGCAGCACGCTGTTGACGTCGGCGTCGGTGTTGAGGTCCACCTCGCTGGCATACAACTCGCTCAGGGCGCGGCCGGTGAGTTCGCCGTCCGATTCGCCGATCAGGTCGGACATGGCCGGGTTGGCACTTTGGATGTGGCCATCTTTGACGAAAGCGATGCCCACGCCCGACAGCGAGAACATCAGGTTGCGGTCGCGACCGAGGGCATCCAGCTCAAGCTGCTGAGCGCGGATGCGGGTGATGTCCGACAGCACGGTGATGACTTCGAGCGGGTCCACCGAGGTGCCGATGCGGCGCACCGACAGGGCATACCACCGCGTGGTGTGGCCGGGGAGGACGATTTCGAGTTCGGT
>CAIQIL010000380.1 GCA_903871865.1 uncultured Burkholderiales bacterium | reverse complement strand
GGCCGGTGATGTTGACGTTGCCCGTGGTGGCCAGCACCGGGCCGACGTCCAGGAAGCCGACCTTGGTGTTCGCACCCAAGGCCGCAAGCTGCGCTTCGAGGATGCGGGCGTCGTTGTCCAGCGCGTCGGCCACGTCGGTGGCGTTGGCATCACCGATGTAGTTGTTGGCCGAGTTGCGCACCGCCGTGGCCTTGGTGCGCAGGGCGTTGATTTCGGCGCTCAGTTCGGTGGTGAGGTTGACGTTGTCGCGCAGGGTGTAGCTGACGTTCTGCGACTTGCTGACCGAGCCATCGGCCCCGAAGGTCAGGTACTGCAGGTGCCAGATGCCGGCCTCGACCTTGCCGTCCACGTTGACGCCGGACGGCGGGGTCAAGGCGCTGCGGGCGTTGTCCCAAGTGCTGCCGCCCTGGATCTTCAGCGCCGAGGTGTCGGCCCCGAAGAAGCTGCCGATGGCCGAGAGGATTTCGCGGTACGCGTCGGTGCCTTCGCCAAAGCCGCGCGTGGTGTGGCGGCCTTCTTCGGCGTTCAGGTAGACGCTGCGCACCGAGCGCACCTGGGCGCCCGCCGCCACATCGATCGTGTTGGTCTGGACGATCTGGGCGTGGGCATCGGGGTCGGTCTCGATGGGCACGGCCGTGCGGTTCCACAGGCGGGTGTCGGCATCGGCGTTGAGCACGTTGGCGGCGCTGCGGTCGGTGCCGGCCATCAGGTGCACGTCGCGCTCGGCCTCGATGAGGGCGCCGCCGGCCACGTTGACCTGGTTGTCGGCACCGATGTCGGACAAGGTCTTGCCTTGCGCGGCGCCGGCCACGCCGTAGGTCTTGGAGCGTGCCTCGGTGAACACCTCGGACACCGTGCGCGAGGACAGGTTGATCTCGCCGTCGCTGGTCAGCGTCGCGTTGGCGCCCACGCTCACCTTGCCTTCGTTGACGTCGTTGCGGACCTCGGACTCGCTGCGCGCCACCGCGATGGCGCCGCCGGAATCCAGGCGCACGCTGTCATGCGCGTGGACCTCGTTGAAGGCCGCGACATCGAAGCTGCCCCAGGCCGTGCCGGCCACGTTGACGCTGAGGCGGGCGTTCTCGCCCAGGGTGACGATGGCGTGGTTGCGGATCTGGCTCTCGCTGCGCGCGGCGGCGCCGTTGAGCAGGCCGCCCGAGGCCGAATCGACGTTGTAGCCGCTGGCCAGCGCGGCCTTGACGATGTGGTTGGCCGCCTGCACCTGCAGCGCCTTGGCGTCGATGGCGAAGCCCTTGCCCACGTTGACGCGGGTGTCGGTGTTCACCTCGTTGTGGGCGCGGGCACCGGAGTAGCCCACGACCGAGGCCGAGGTCGAGTCGGCGGTGGCGTTGAACTGGGTGCTTTGGTCGGCGCCCAAGGTCAGGCTGGCCGCCCGGGCCGTGCCCGTGGTGCCGCCCAGGCCGTCCAGCGTGCCCAGGTTCGCGGTGGTGGTCGCGTTCGCGTAGGTCTCGGCCTTGGAGGCCACCAAAGTGCCCAGGCCGCCTGCGCCCGCGGTGGTGTTCGCGCGCAAGCTGTCTGAGCCGGTGGCTTGCACCACCAGCGCCTTGTTGGCTTCCAGGGTCACGTTGTCGCCGGCACCGGCGGTCGTGGTGGTGGTCGTGCGGCTGGTGGCGCGGTTGCTGCCGCCGGCCAGCAAGCCGGCCGCGTACACGCCGGAGGCGTCGGTGTCGGTGGACGTCGTGCTGTTGGCCGTGATGCGCAGGTCGTCGGTGGTCTTGACGGTGCT
>CAIQIL010000379.1 GCA_903871865.1 uncultured Burkholderiales bacterium | reverse complement strand
TCACCTGGGGCGGTCAGTTCGAGAACCAGCAACGCGCCATCAAGCGCCTGATGATCGTGGTGCCGCTGTCGCTGGCCAGCATCTTCGTGCTGCTGTTCTGGGCCTTCAAGTCGGTGTCGCGCGCGGCGCTGGTGCTGGCCATGGTGCCCTTCACCCTGATCGGCGGCTTCGGCGCGCTGGCCATCGCGGGCATGCACCTGTCGATCTCGGCCGCGGTGGGCTTCATCGCGGTGGCGGGCATCTGCGTGCAGAACGGCGTGATCCTGGTCGAAGAGGTCAAGGCGGGCCAGGACAACGGCCTCAGCAAATCGGCGGCCATCCTGGCCGGCGCCGTGACCCGGATGCGCCCCATCCTCATGACCGCGCTGATGGCCGGCCTGGGCCTGCTGCCCGCCGCCTTGTCGCACGGCATCGGCTCGGAAACGCAGCGTCCCTTCGCCCTGGTGATCGTGGGCGGCATCGTGTCGGCCACGCTGTTCACCCTGCTGCTGCTGCCGACCCTGCTGGCCATGTTCGACAAGGACGAGCCCGCCCCATGATGGGGGCACAGCCAGCGGACAGGTCAGTCCGCTTCGCGGCTGCCCTGTGGGCGCTCTTTCAGGCGCAGGCCCCAGAACATGGAGTCCAGGCTGTAGTCCTCCATGATGCCGAGCTCGCCCAGCCGGGGCACCGTGTCGGCATCGATGTAGGTGCCGAAGAGGTGGTCCCAGACCGAGAAGTAAAAGCCGTAATTGGCGTTGCCGTAAGCCGCCTCGCGGTGGTGGTGCACGAAGTGCATGCGCGGCGTCACGATGAGCCACTCCAGCTGCCGGGCGAAAGGCACGCGCACGTTGGAGTGGGTGAAGTGCTGGCTCGCCATCTCGATGAAGAGCAAGGTGAAGAAGGCCCAACGGTTCTGCGTGAGCAGGAACATGGACGCCATCATCGCGCCCGGTGCCAGCACGAAGATCATGTGCAGGGGCGAGCCACGCATGCCGGAAAACCAGTTCAAGGAGCGCGACGAGTGGTGCAGCGCATGGATGCGCCACAGCCGCCGGCCGTGCATGAAGCGGTGCGCCCAGTAGCCCAGGAAATCGGTGGTGACGAGGTAGGCGGCCACCTGTGCAGGCACGCTCCAGGCGGCGACGTGCTGCCGGGCAGACCCGGCCCAGAGGTACAGTTGGTCCACGCTGGACGCCAGCAAGGGCCCGAACACCTCGTCGACCGCGGCCGCCAGCAAGAGCGCAATGACCAGGAACCAGCGGTCGAAAGGCTCGACGTGCTGTGGGCCGTAGTCCCGCATGGGGAAGCGGCGGGCCAGGCCCCAAGAGAGCACACCGACCAGCACGAATGCCGCCAACCTCACGAGCAGTTCTGACATGGGAATCTCACACACCTGGCTTGCACGCAGCCGGCCTGTCCTGGCCGGGCTGCTGTGGCTGTTGCTGACGGGAACAGGGGCTCCGGCGCTGGCGGGCACTGTCGAGCAAGGCATCCGCGGCGAATGGCTGTCGCCAGCCGAAGACGCCGACGATGTGGACGCCATCATCGCGATCGCACCGCGTGGCCGCCTGTGGAGCGGCCACATCCAGGCCATCCCGCGCCCACGCACGCCCGGCACTGCGGGCCAGCCCCTGGTGGGAGACACCACGCCCTGCCAGGCCTGCCCTGGCGCGCAACGCGGCCAGCCCATGCGGGGCCTGGAGGTGATGTGGGGCCTGCGCGAACAAGACGGCAAGCTGGTGGGGGGCAAGGTCCTCGACCCCGGCGACGGCACGGTCTACGACTGCGAGGTGGCGCTGTCCAGCGACGGCAACACCCTGCTGGTGACGGCCTACAAAGGCCTCAAGCTGCTGGGCCGCACGCTGAGTTGGCGGCGCGTCAACGCGGGCAGCGCGGTCAGCCCGCACTGAGGCCCCCGTTGGAGGCCGCACGGCAGGCCGCGCGCGCACGCTCAGACAGCCCGCATCGCCAGCACCGCATTGCTGCCGCCAAACGCGAACGAGTTCGACAAGGCCACCCGCACCGGGCGGTCTCGCCGTGCCTCGCCCATGACGTGGTCCACGCCCGCGCAGTCGGCGGCCACGTCCACCAGGCCGGCGGTCGGTGCCACCGCCTGGCGGTGCAAGGCCATGGCCGTGGCCAGCGCTTCGATGGCGCCCGCCGCGCCCAGCAGGTGGCCGTGCATGGACTTGGTGGCGCTCACCAACACCCGCTCGGCGTGGCTGCCAAACAGGGTTTTCAAGGCGCTGATTTCGGTGGGGTCGCCCTCGCCCGTGGCCGTGCCGTGGGCATTGACGTGGTCCACGTCCTGCGGCTGCAAGCCGGCGTGTGCCAGGGCCTGGCGCAGCGCGCGGACCTGGCCTGCGGCCTGCGGTGCCGTCAGGTGGTGGTGGTCGCAGCTGCTGCCGTAGCCGACCAGCTCGGCGTACACGCGCGCACCGCGGCGCTGGGCGTGATCCCACTCTTCCAGCACGAAGGCGGCCGCGCCCTCGCCCAGCACCAGGCCGGTGCGCGAGGCGTCGAAGGGCCGGCAAGCCCTGGCCGGCGCATCGCCCGCCGTGGCCATGACCTGCAGCGACTCCCAGGCCTTCAGGGCAGCGAAAGGCATGGCCGACTCGGCACCGCCGGCCACGGCCACGTCCATGCCACCCAGCTGGATGCGCCGCATGGCCTCGCCAATGGCCACGGCCGACGAGGCGCAGGCCACCGAGTAGGTCAGGCAGTCACCGCCCAGGCCCAGGCCCAGCGCGACGTGGGAGGCCGCGGCGTTGTGCATGCCCAGCACCACGGACAAGGGCGAGATGCGCGCGCGTTGCTTGACGAACAGGTCGCGGTAGGTGCGGTCCGTCGTGTGCGTGCCACCGCCGCCCGTGCC
>CAIQIL010000378.1 GCA_903871865.1 uncultured Burkholderiales bacterium | reverse complement strand
GCCCTGTGGACCAACGCCTGGTGCCCAGCGTGACGGCGGCCCTCGCCGCGGTGCATCACGGTGCCCGCATCGTGCGCGTCCATGACGTCGGCGCAACAGCCGATGCCTTGAGGGTGTGGGAAGCGGCAGGATTGCTGGACGCCGCCCGAAACTCGGTCACAATCTGAGCGCCCTTCATTCAGCATCGCAGCCATGTCACGACAATTCTTCGGCACAGACGGCATCCGCGGCACAGTCGGCCAGGACCCCATCACCCCCGATTTCGTGCTCCGCCTGGGGCATGCCGTGGGGCAGGTCTTGCGCCGCCACACCTTGGGCCGTCGCCCGACGGTGCTGATCGGCAAGGACACCCGCATCTCCGGCTACATGCTGGAGTCGGCCCTGGAGGCCGGCTTTGCCTCGGCGGGTGTGGACGTGCTGCTGACCGGCCCTCTGCCCACGCCCGGTGTGGCCTACCTGACGCGCGCCTTGCGCCTGAGCCTGGGCGTGGTGATCAGCGCCTCGCACAACCCCTTCGCCGACAACGGCATCAAATTCTTCTCGGCCCGTGGTGAAAAACTGCCCGACGAGTGGGAGCTGGCCGTGGAAGCCGCCCTGCGCGAACCGCCACAGTGGGTGGATTCTCCCAACCTGGGCAAGGCCCGCCGCCTGGAAGACGCGCGCGGTCGCTACATCGAGTTCTGCAAGAGCACCTTCTCGTCCAATCTGTCGCTCAAGGGTCTCAAGCTGGTGATCGACGCGGCGCATGGCGCGGCCTACCAGGTGGCGCCAGAAGTGTTCCATGAGCTCGGTGCCGAGGTGATCTCGATCGGTTGCGCGCCGGACGGTCTGAACATCAACGACGGCGTGGGGGCGACCCACCCCGAGGCGCTGGTCCAGGCGGTCAAGGCCCACCGTGCCGACTATGGCATTGCCCTGGATGGCGATGCAGACCGGTTGCAGTTCGTGGACGCGACTGGCCGCCTGTTCAATGGGGATGAACTGCTGTACGTGATGGTTGCCGACCGTCTGGACCAAGGCGAGGACATCCAGGGCGCGGTCGGGACGCTCATGACCAACATGGCCGTCGAGCTGGCCCTGCAAAAACGGGGCATCGAGTTCGTGCGCGCCAAGGTGGGCGACCGTTACGTGCTGGAAGACCTGGTGCGCCGAGGTTGGCATCTGGGCGGAGAAGGCTCTGGCCACCTGATCGCGCTGGACCGCCACACCACCGGCGACGGGATCGTCAGTGCGCTGCAGGTGCTGCAGGCGGTGGTGCGCAGCGCCTGCACCATCGGGCACTGGCTGGAGGGTGTTGAACTGTTCCCGCAGCGGCTCATCAATGTGCGTCTGCAAGCGGGGCAGGACTGGAAGGGCAATGCGACTTTGCAGGCCGTTCAGCAGGAGGTGGAGGCTGAGTTGGTCGGACGAGGCCGCGTGCTGATCCGAGCCTCGGGCACCGAGCCCTTGTTGCGCGTCATGGTGGAGGCCAAGGACCAAGCCCTGGCAGACCGTTGTGCCCAACGTCTGGCGGATGCCGTGAACGCCTGAGTCACGCCATGGGCGCGAAGCTCGCCTTCGCATCGTGAAAAAGGGCGCCTTCAGGCGCCCTTTGCGTTGGTGGCAGCGGCGGCACGCAAGGTGCTGCCGTCACATCACTTCTTGGGCGGGGTCAGGACGCGGTCGATCACATGGACCACGCCGTTGCCAGCCGTCAGGTCGCCCTTGACGACCAGGGCGTCTTCCACGGTGACAAAGTCGCCGGCCTTGGACACGGCCAGCTTGCTGCCGGCGAGGGTGGCAACGGGCGCGCTGCCGACCTGGATGTCTGCCGATTTGACGTTGCCTGCCACGATGTGGTGCTGCAGCAGCGCCTTCAGGGCGGCGGGGTCCTTGGCCATCTTGTCCAGCGTGGCGGCGGGCACGGCCTTGAAGGCCTCGTCACTGGGGGCGAAGACGGTGACAGGTGCGCTGCCCGACAGGACGTCGCTCAGGCCGGCCGTGGCCACGAGTTTGTTGAACGTGCCCAATTCTGCCGTGTTGCCCACCACGGATTGCACCGTTGCCGGGCCCATGCTGCCGGTCGAAGCGCAGCCGGCGAACTGAAGGAGGGCACCCAGGGTGACGGCGGTCAGCATCAGGCGACGGGTGGGGCGAAAAGTCATTTGGAATCTCCAACGGTAGGTGTGCGCTGCAACAATGGCGCTGCCGGCAAGATAGGTGTCAAATGTGACAAATGCATGAATGAAAAATGACCAATTGCTTGTGTGACATAGACCAACCGCACCAATCCTTTGATGACAAACGTGAGGGGATGTGTCATGTTCACGTCACAGAGGCTCGGTAGAGTGCGCAAGGTAAAAATTCGTTTGTCACATGACAAGGAAAGGCACACACATGAGCTTCAAGATGATTCGGACTGCTGTGGCTGTTTCGCTGGCCCTGATTTCGGGCAGCGTGCTGGCCAATGACGTGACTGGCGCCGGTGCCAGCTTCCCTGCACCTCTGTACTCCAAGTGGGCTGCTGCCTACAGCACCGCCACCAAGGTGCAGGTCAACTACCAGTCCGTCGGCTCCGGCGCCGGCATCAAGCAGATCAAGGCCAAGACGGTGGACTTCGGTGCCTCCGACATGCCCCTGACCGACGAGGAACTGGCCAAGGACGGCCTGCTGCAGTTCCCCACCGTGATCGGTGGCGTCGTGCCCGTGGTCAACATCAAGGGCATCACCCCTGGCCAGCTGAAGTTGACCGGCGAACTGCTGGGCAACATCTACCTGGGCAAGATCACCAAGTGGAACGACCCCGCCATCGCCGCCCTGAACCCGGGCGTCCCGCTGCCTGACGCAGCCATCGCCCCCGTGCGCCGCGCTGACGGCTCCGGCACCAGCTTCATCTTCACGAACTACCTGTCGAAGGTCAACGCCGAGTGGAAGTCCAAGGTCGGTGAAGGCACCGCCGTGAACTGGCCCACCGGTGCCGGCGGCAAGGG
>CAIQIL010000377.1 GCA_903871865.1 uncultured Burkholderiales bacterium | reverse complement strand
CGTCGAGCGCCGTGTCCAGCAACAGCTCAAGCTGTCGCAGGGCTTGTCGCCGAACCCATCGCATTGAGCCGGAGTGGCTGTATGAGCATCGAAGTCAAGAACCTCGTCAAGCGTTTCGGTCAGACCACCGTGTGTGACCACCTCAACCTCAGCATCCCTTCGGGCCAGCTGGTCGCGCTGCTGGGCCCTTCGGGCTCGGGCAAGACCTCGCTGCTGCGCATCATCGCGGGCCTGGAAACGCCCGACAGCGGCGCCGTGTACTTCAATGGCGAAGACACCACCCACGTGGCGGTGCGCGAGCGCAATGTGGGCTTCGTGTTCCAGCACTACGCGCTGTTCGGCCACATGACCATCTTCGAGAACGTGGCCTTCGGCCTGCGCGTGCGTCCCAAGGACACGCGCCCTTCGGACGCCGCGATCAAGGCCAAGGTCACCGAGCTGCTCAAGCTGGTGCAGCTGGACTGGATCGCCGACCGCTACCCGCACCAGCTCTCCGGTGGCCAGCGCCAGCGCATCGCCCTGGCGCGCGCTTTGGCGGTGGAGCCCAAGGTGCTGCTGCTCGACGAGCCCTTCGGTGCGCTCGACGCCAAGGTGCGCAAGGAGCTGCGCCGCTGGCTGCGCCGCCTGCACGACGAGATGCACATCACCAGCGTCTTCGTGACCCACGACCAGGAAGAGGCCATGGAAGTGGCCGATCGCATCGTGGTGATGAACCAGGGCCGCATCGAGCAGGAAGGCGCACCGGACGAGGTCTATGACCACCCGGCCACGCCCTTCGTGCTCAAGTTCCTGGGCGATGTGAACCTCTTCCACGGCCGCGACCACGCACAAGGTGCGGTGGAGGGCGCCAGGGCCGACGGCACAGGTGGCACGGTGGGCGATGCCGGCGTGAGCTATGTGCGTCCGCACGAGATCCAGGTGCTGGCCCGCTCGGAAGAGGGCTCCTTGCCCGCCACGCTCATCGACACGCTGACGGTGGGCCCCAACACGCGCCTGGCTTTCCTGCGCGGTGACGGGCAGGGCGAGATCGAGGTCGAGCTCAGCCGCGAAGAGTTCGCCGCGCTGCGCGACAGCGGCGTGCTGCGCACCGGCGAACAGGCCCACCTCAAGCCGCGCCGCATCCGCCAGTTCACGGCCGAGGGCACGCCCGCCCCGGCGCCTGTGGTCGGAGGTGTGGCGTGAATTTCCAGCAACTGCGCTCCGTGCGCGAGGCCGCGCGCCGCGGCTACAACCTGACCGAGGTGGCGGCGGCGCTGCACACCTCGCAACCTGGCGTGAGCCGCCAGATCCGTGAGCTGGAAGACGAGCTGGGCGTGGAGCTGTTCCAGCGCGCCGGCAAGCGCCTCACGGGCATGACGCCCTCCGGCCAGCAACTGCTGCCCGTGGTCGAGCGCCTGCTGCGCGAGGCCGAAAACCTGCGCCAGGCCGCCCGCGATTGCGCCTCGCACGACACCGGCCCGCTGTCGCTGGCCGCGACCCACTCGCAGGCCCGCTACGCCCTGCCCGGCGCGGTGAAGGACTTCCGCCACCGCTTCCCGAAGGTCACGCTCAGCCTGCACCAGGGCTCGCCGCGGCACGTGGCGCAGATGCTGATCGACGGCGAGGCCGACATCGGCATCGCCACGGAAGCGCTGGACCAGTACCCGCAGCTCGTCACGCTGCCTTGCTACACCTGGACGCACAGCGTCGTGGTGCCGCCCGACCACCCGCTGCTCGATGGTGAGCCGCTGACGCTGGCGCGCCTTTCGAAGTACCCGCTCATCACCTACGACGGCGGCTTCACCGGCCGCGCCCACATCGACGAGGCCTTCGCGCGCGAAGGGCTGCAGCCCAGCATCGTGCTGTCGGCCATGGACGCCGACGTGATCAAGACCTACGTGGAGCTGGGCCTGGGCGTGGGCGTGGTGGCCTCCATCGCCTTCGATGCCGACCGCGACCGCAACCTGCGCGCGCTCGACGCCGGCCACCTCTTCGCCGTCAACATGACGCGCCTGGCCTTCCGCCGCGGCGCCTTCCTGCGCGGCTATGTGTACGGCTTCATCGAAACCTTCGCCGCGCCGTTGACGCGCGAGGTGGTGGAGCAGGCGATCTCGCGCGCCGAGTCGGACACCGCCAGGGGCGAGGCCGGCTGAGGTCAGGCCGCAGCAAGTCGCGGAGCATTTCACGATCACCTCGGGTTTGTCCGGGCCGGGCTCAGGTCCGACCCCATGCGGTCAAACCCTGAGGGTGATCGTTGCGGCCAATCCGTGGCCGTTTGGGCACATCCTGGTTCGCCGGGGCGCATGGACACTCCATCGCATCCCGTCCTCACGGCGGCACCCCGCCGCACAACCTGGAACCCACCATGCGACTCCGTCTGAGCCCACAAACCCTGCTGCTGAGCGCAGCCCCAGCCGCCGTCACAGCCCTCACCGCGCTGCTGTTGCCGGGCATGGCGGGCGCCGCCACCACCGCCGTGGACCCGTTCTACCAGTACACGGACAGCACCCCGCTGGCCAGCATCGCACCGGGCACCGTGCTCAAGAGCCGCACGATTTCGGTGTACGTCGCTGGCATCCAGACGACGCTGAAGGCCACCCAGTTGGTCTACCGCTCGACCGACGCCAAGCAGCGGCCCACGGCCAATGTGACCACCGTTTTCGCGCCCGATTGCAGCAAGACCAGCTGCGCCAACAAGGGCAAGGTGATCTCGTACCAGTCCTTCTACGATTCGCTGAACCCGGAAGACGCCCCCTCGCGCGCCTATGCGGGCGGCAAGCGCCTGCCTGACCTGCTGCCGGCGGTCGAGACGGTGCTGTTCGGCACCTACGTCAAGAAGGGCTACACCGTCGTCATCTCCGACACCGAAGGCCAGAAGGCCAATTTCGCGGCCGGCCCGGAGTACGGCTACAACACGCTGGACTCGATCCGCGCCACCTTCAACTCGCCCCAGATCGCGTTGGCCCGTGACGCCAAGGTCGTGATGATGGGTTACTCCGGCGGCGCCATCGCCACCGAGTGGGCCGCCGAACTGGCCCCGAGCTACGCCCCCGACCTCAAGCCCAACCTGATCGGCGCGGCCTTCGGCGGCACCCTGGTGAGCCCCGAGCACAACCTGACCTACATCGAAGGCGCGCCCATCTGGGGCGGTGTGATGCCCATGGCCGTCATCGGTGTCTCGCGCTCTTATGACATCGACATCCAGAAGTACCTCACCACGCGTGGCCTGGAGGTGTACGACAAGATGCAGAAGGCCTCGATCGCGTATGTGCTCGGCCAGTACAGCCGGGTGACCTGGAAGGACCTCGTCAAGCCCGAGTTCCAGGACCGCACCAAGATCCCCGAGTACGTGGCGGCGGTGAACAAGGTCATCATGGGCACAGGCGGCACGCCCGAGATCCCGCTGCAGATCGGCCAAGGCACCGGTGGCACCTTCGAGCTCACCAAGCCCTCTCCGCTGTGGGGCGCTGGCGATGGCGTGATGCTGGCAGGCGATGTCCGCACGCTGGCCCGTCAGTACTGCGCACAGGGCGTGCCCGTGCAGCACAAGGAATGGGGCACCAGCCACTTCGTGACCATGGTCAACTGGTTGCCTTGGGCCACCGCCTGGGTGGACGACCGCTTCGCCGGCAAGGCCGCACCGCAGAACTGCAGCAACATCGCTGTGGGCAACGCCCTGACGCCGCTGGTGTACGCACCCTGAGTGTTCTGAGCACCCTCCTCGGTGCCAAGCCCAGCGCGTTTCGGCGTGCTGGGCTTTTTTTGTGCGCTATAAATCCGCACATGACCTTGCTGTTCTCTTTGCCTTGCCGCGGACCGTCCTTGAAACTGTGGGGCGCGCTGGCCCTGCTGGCCCCCATGGCCTTCCACACGGCAGCCCACGCCGACGAAGTCCAGGTGGCTGTGGCCGCGAACTTCGCAGCGCCCTTCCAGAAGATCGCGGCCGACTTTGCCGCCGCCACGGGCCACACCGCCGTGCCGGTGGTGGGCGCGACGGGCAAGTTCCACGTCCAGGTCAAAGCCGGTGCGCCCTTCGAGGTGCTGCTGGCTGCCGACGATGAGACCCCCAGGAAGTTGATCGACGAAGGCTTCGCGGTCAAGGGCAGCGCTTTCACCTACGCGGTGGGCAAGCTGGTGCTGTGGAGCGCCCAGCCGGGCGTGGTCGATGCCCAGGGCGAGGTGTTGAAAAAAGGTGCCTTCGCCCACCTGGCCGTGGCCAACCCCAAGCTGGCGCCCTACGGTGCCGCGGCCATGGAAACGCTCAAGGCCCTGGGCCTGGCCGAGGCGCTGGCGCCCAGGATCGTGCAGGGCGAGAACATCGCGCAGACCTTCCAGTTCGTGTCCACGGGCAACGCCGAGCTGGGTTTTGTGGCGCTGTCACAGGTGCAGCAAGCCGGCAAGCCCGCCGTGGGCTCGCACTGGCTGGTGCCAGCCAAGCTCCACACGCCCATCCTGCAAGACGCGGTGCTGCTCAACAAGGGCGTGGGCAAGCCGGCCGCGCAAGCCTTGCTGGGCTACCTGCGTTCGGACGCGGCCAAGGCGGTGATCCAGTCCTACGGCTACGGCCTGTGACCGGGGACCTGTGTGTTCTTGCTGCCTGCCGATGACCTGCTGGCCCTGAAACTGACCGCCCAGCTCGCCGGCACGACCACGCTGCTGCTGCTGGTGCTGGGCACGCCCGTGGCCTGGTGGCTGGCGCGCACGCGCTCGCGCCTGAAGGGCGTGGTGGCCGCGGTGGTGGCCTTGCCGCTGGTGCTGCCGCCCACCGTGATCGGCTTTTACCTGCTGCTGCTGCTGGGCCCGCAAGGCCCGGTGGGCCAGGCCATGCAGGCGCTGGGGCTGGGGCTCTTGCCCTTCACCTTCTGGGGCCTGGTGGTGGCCTCGGTGCTGCACTCCATGCCCTTCGTCGTGCAGCCGCTGCACCAGGCCTTCGAGGCCGTCGGTGCGCGCCCGCTGGAGGTGGCGGCCACGCTGCGCGCCTCGCCCTGGGACCGCTTCCTCACCGTGGCCCTGCCACTGGCACGACCCGGTTTCCTGACGGCCGCGGTGCTGGGCTTCGCGCACACCGTGGGCGAGTTCGGCGTGGTGCTGATGATCGGCGGCAACATCCCCGGCGCCACGCGCGTGCTGTCGGTGGCGCTCTATGGCCACGTCGAGGCGCAGGAACTGGCCCACGCCCACTGGCTGGCCGGCGGCATGGTGGCCTTCGGCTTCGCGGTGATGCTGGCTTTGTATTTGTTGCAAGGGCGCGGGGCCGGGGCGGCGGTGCCCGGTGGCCGAGCCCGCGCATCAGGAGGCGCGCCATGACGGCGTTCGGTGACGCCTCGCCGGCCGATGCCTTGGGCATCGAGGCCGACTTGAGGCTGCAGCACGCTGGTGCCGCGGGCCAGCCGGGCTTCACTTTGGACGTGGCCCTGCGCCTGCCGGGCCAGGGCGTGAGCGTGCTGCTGGGCCCCTCGGGCTGCGGCAAGACCACGGTGTTGCGCGCGCTGGCGGGTCTGGGTGGCCAGGGCGGTGCGGCGCAGCGCGCACGCGGCCGGGTGCAGGTGCGCGGCGAGGTCTGGCAGGACGACGCCCGTGGCCTGTGGCG
>CAIQIL010000376.1 GCA_903871865.1 uncultured Burkholderiales bacterium | reverse complement strand
GCGCCGCGCCCGCGGGGCCTTGAGCCTGCTCACCAGGCTGCTGCCGGCACGCTTCTTCTGCTGCTGCCCACCGGATACCGGCATGCCTGCCATTTGGCGCAGGTTGGCAAAATTGGTGGGCCCCGCCTCGGCACCCGCTGCCGCAGTTGCAGCCTCCTCGCTGCCCTTGGCCACCTGCGCTTCGTAGTTCTTGCGGATGACACCGACGCCACGGTCGATGGCCTCCTGCTTCATCTCCAGCAGCTTGACGGGGATGCCGGCGTTGAGGAAGCACATGGTGATGCCGCCGCCCATGGTGCCGGCGCCGATCACGGCCACCTGCTTGATGTCACGCAGCGGCGTGGTGTCGGGCACATCGGGGATCTTGCTGGCGGCGCGCTCACCGAAGAAGGCGTGGCGCAGGGCGCGGGCCTGGTCGCTGGTGACGAGGCCTTCGAACACCTTGCGCTCGAAGGCGATGCCGGCGTCCAGGTCCAGCTTCGTGGCGGCTTCGACGCAATCGACACAGCGCTGCGGCGCTTCGAGGTTCTTGCGGGTCTTGGACAGCTCGGCGCGGGCCTTGGCGAAGGCGTCCGCATCGGCCGGGGCGGCGACGCTCAGGTCACGCACCGAGGGCAGCGGGCGGGCATCGGCCACGCTGTGGGCGAAGGCGATGGCGGCGGGCAGCAGGTCGCCGTCCACGAGTTGGTTGAACAGCTTCTGGCCGGGCGCAGCGGCGAGCTTGTAAGACGGCACCGAGGCGCCGGTGGTGATCATCTGCAGGGCGGTTTCCACGCCCAGCACGCGCGGCAGGCGCTGCGTGCCACCGGCACCCGGCACGATGCCGATGTTCACTTCGGGCAGCGCGATCTGCGTGCCCTTGGCGACGACGCGGTAGTGGCAGCCCAGGGCCAGTTCCAGGCCACCGCCCATGGCCACGCCATGGATGGCCGCCACGACGGGCTTGGCCGACTGCTCGACCGCGGCAATGGTCACGTGCAGGTCAGGCGCTGCGAAAGCCTTGGGGCTGCCGAACTCCTTGATGTCGGCGCCGCCGCAGAACACCTTGCCCGAGCCGATGATGACGACCGCCTTCACGGCCGCGTCGGCGTTGGCTTGCGCCAGGCCATCGACGATGCCGGCGCGCGTGCTCTGGCCGAGGCCATTGACGGGGGGGTTGGCGAGGGAGATGACGGCCACGCCGTCGGTGACTTGGTAGGTGGTGCTCATGGCGATGTCGGATGGGCCTTCGGTGGAAACACACGGACCCCGACATCCCCTCGCCATGGGTGCCATGACGAAGCGGCCGGCGGCGTCCGCTCAGCGATCAGATCAATTCTGACAAGAAGCCTTGTAAGAATGCCGATAGATTCTGACACAGGCGCTGCGGCCATGCACCGACGCCCGTTATCCCCCTGGTGAAAACACCTAGCAGGTGTGGCGCGGGCGGGCTTGGGGCCCAGGACTGCAGGCGCGGTGTGTCGTGGCGGGATGGTGGCACGGATGGGCGGCAGTGCCGAGATTCAGAGCCGGG
>CAIQIL010000375.1 GCA_903871865.1 uncultured Burkholderiales bacterium | reverse complement strand
CGTGGCGATGCGGTCTTCCAGCGCGGTGAACTGGCCTTCGAAGTTGGCCAGGAAGCGCTCGAGGAAATCGGCCGAGGCGGCGTCTTCGCGGTAGGCCGCGGGCAGGTAGTGCTGCAGGTAGGAAAAGCGCGGTCGCCAGGCCCGCAAGGTGGAGATGCGGGGCGTGCTCAGCTCGTTGCCCTGCAGCGTCAGGCGAAGCTGCAACCAGCGTCCGCGGGCGCCTTGCAGCAGCAGCTCCCAGGTGCCGTGGCCTCGGGCGGCGTCGGTGGTGGCGCCTGGGCCTTCGATCAACCAGGGCAGCTCGCTGCCGTCGGGGCGGAGCAGGGGCGTGGGCTCATCGGTGAAGGGCAGGTCGGGCAGCAGCTTGGCGTCGTCCGAGCAGCGGCTGGCCACCTGCACGCGGCAGCCCGCCGGGATGCAGGCGTCCAGCATGACGCGGTGCCACACGCAGCCGGGGTCGCCGCCATCGAAGGGCACCGTCAGCAGGGCGGCTTCGGGCACGTGGCGCGGCCGGCGCTGCGCGACCAGGGGCAGCCAGTTGGCCTCGCTGGCGTACAGCAGGCCGGTGTCGCCCTCGACCTGGGCCAGGCCGCCGCTCACCAGTTGCAGCCCGCCGTAGCGCTTGAGTGGCAGGTAGCCGGCCTGGGCGGCGAGCTTCAGGGTGTGCGGCTGGGCGACATCCCACAGCAGTTCGAAGACGTAGGCCTGGTTGCCCTCGGTGGACACCAGCACCAGCCGTGGCGGGTTCAGCTTGGCGTTGCCCGGGCCATCGGCGTGGAAGGCGAAGTCGAAGCCGCGCAGGCTCAGGCCAGGGCGGTCCTGGGCGGGCGTCACGCGCAGCACGTCGCTGGCCGAGGCCTGGGCCTGTAACACGCCGCCCACGTAGAGGCTGACCAGCGCGAAGCCATCGGCACCGGCCTCGTCGAGCACCAGGATGCCGCCTTCGGGCAGCACCTCGATCGCCACGGGGTGGCCGCCGCCCAGCGCGGTGGTCTGCAGGGTGAACCAGGGCTGGTGGACGGGTGAGGGGCTGGTGTCCGGCACGACGTCTGAGGCATCGCTGGCCTGGAAGTCAGGCGGTGTCTGCGCGGCCAGGGGCGACACCGGGAAGACCGCCTCCATGCCCAGGCGGCGGTTGAGCAGCCACACGCGGTGGCCGATGTGGTCGAGCACGGCCAGGCCGCCGCAGGGCCGCGCGGCCATGTCCAGCGGCGACATCACCCAGGGCAGGGGCCAGCTCAGCGGCAGGGGCGGGCCACCGGCCAGCAGGTCGAAGACGAGGAAGCCCGAGCGCGGCGTGCTGACGGGCTTGACGCCGACCACGAGGTAGTGCGCGCGCGTCACGGCCATGCCCACGACATGCGGAGGCGGTGGTGGCGAGGCAGGCTCGGCAGGCGCGAAGGCGCCGGGCTCGGGTGTGGGCTCGGGTGTGCTCACCGGCCAGAAGGTGCTGACGCGGCCGGTGCCGGCGTTGCGCACGGTGATGCGGTGGCCACCGTCCACGATGGCGTAGATGTTGCCGTTGGCGTCGGCCGCCGCGCCCAGGCGTTGCGCGGTCGAGGGTGGCACATCGCCCTTGGCAGGCGCGAAGCGGCTGACCCGCTGCGCCAGGCCGATGCTGGCTTGCGCGGCGTCGAAGGCCAGGGGCGCGGCTTCGCTTTCGGCCTCGTCGGACCACAGCGTGTCCAGCAGGGGCTGGCCGGGCCAGGCGGCGGCGTCCAGGCGGCACTGGCCCCAGTCCTGGCGACCGAGCACCAGGGCGAAGCGCGAACCGTTGGCGTCTTGCATGGGGGCTCCTGTGTCCTGTTCTTCGTGGGGTTCAGTGGGTGATCAGCACGCGGTCAGCACTCTCGTGGCACGGTGGGCACGGGCACCACGCGGCCGCGTGCGCCGCTGTTGGCCTGGCCGCTGCCGTCGCCACTGCCCTGGCCGAGCAGGTTGTCGATGGGGATGGCGTCGCCCAGCTCCACGCTCAGGCCCAGCAGGCGCGGCAGCTGCAGGCCGCGCAGCCGCAGCTCTTCGGGCACGTCGCTGCCATCGCCCTGGGCCAGCTTCAGGCCGTTGACGCGCAGCACGCCGGGCACGCGCGCGGCCTCGGCCATCAGCTCCAGGCGGTTGACACCGCGGCCCAGCGGCCAGCCGTCTTCGAGGCCGGGCAGGTCGGTGGCGCCGTCGGTGCGCGAAGGGGCCAGCACGGCGCGCAGGCGGGCTTTGACGGCGTCGCGCACCTCGGGCACGGTGTGACCACCCGCCACGGTGATGCCCACCGAGAGCCAGATCGGCACGTACTGCGGCCCACGCAGCACCAGCTCGGTGGTGATGAGGCGGCGTGCATCGAGGTGGTGGCACAGCGCGTCGATGAAGGCGCGGTCGGGCAGCGGGGCGTCGGGCTGGACAGGGTCGTGGCGCGGCACCAGCATCAGCGTGACCACGCCGGGCGCGTCACCGGGCTGGGTCAGGCCGAGGTCGGGGTGGTAGGCGGCCAGCACCTCCACGCGGGCGATGTCGATGCCCGGCGCGCGTCGGGCGATCTCGGCGAAGTCGTCGGCGGTGACGAGGCGGTCGCGGTGGCGCACGAAGGCCGAGACGCGCTTTTCGCCACTGGCCACGTCTTCCGCATCGGCGCCGCCCCAGGTGGGCAGCGGGTTGCGCACCTGCACGCCGCTGGGCAGGCCGGGGCCGCTGCGGATGGCACCTGCGGGCACGTTGCCGGCGCGGCCATCGCAGACGTCGTACTGCGCCACGATGCGCGCGCCTTGCGGCGGGCGGCGTCCGCGCAGGCCATCGCCGAAGCGCACGGTGCCGGCCTCGGGGTCGATCAGGTAAGCGTTCACCGGGCGCGGGTCGATCACGCGGCTGCCCAGGCCTGCCTGGCTGCCCGCCACCCGCACCTCGGGGCCGGCGGCGAGCAGGTCGTCCACCGCCGTCCAGGTGGCGGGGCCGGCCGTGTCGATGACCTGGACCACGGCCGATGCGGGCACCACGCCGCTGCGTGCCAGCGTGAAGAGCTGGTCTGGCTGGCCATCGCCCGTGCCCAGCAACTCGTTGCGCACGGCCACGCGTTGGTCGATCAGGGTGGCGTTCACGCCGGCCCAGCGCATGCGCGCACTGCCTGAGCTCGATGGCGTCACGCGCACCCAGGTGACGATGCGCCCGGCCACGGCCGAATCTTCCAGCGCGGGGGGGAAGTCGCCCACGCCGGCTTCCAGCGGGTCGAGGTTGTCCCAGGTGGCGATGTCGGCGGCGCGGGCGGGCAAGGGCAGTTCGACGATGCCGGGGCCGTTGAGCACATCGGCCGCGCGCGCCGGTTGCAGCGCGCTGTACTGTGCCGTGGGCGCGCTGCCATCGGGCGGGGTGAGGACCTTCGGCAGGGCGTAGCTCACCAAGGCCTCGGGCTCGCCTTGCACCAGGCCTTGGCCGACCGTGCCCAGGGTGCGCGGCTGGCCATCGACATCGGGCACCAGGCCCAGGCTGAGCGTCTTGCCAGCCAGGGCTTGCGCGGCTTGGGCCGCGGTGGTGCCGGGCGTGGCCAGCAGCGCGATCCACAAGGCGCCGTCCACCGTGTCGCCACTGAGCGAGACGCTGCGGCTGCCATCGAGCTCGCGCGTTTCGTAGCTGTCGAGCAGGGGCGTGTTCGCGCTCGGGTCCACCGTCTTGTAGAGCAGCTCGTAATAGGCCTGGTCGGTGGCACTGAGCCGCACCCGCTGTTTGACGAAGGCGCGGCTTTCCAGCGGCAGCACGTCGATGGCGCCTGCCGTGCGGAAGGCGATGGCACCGGCGCGCACTTCGGTGGCTTGGGCCAGGGTGGGCACGACGCCATCGACCCGGTTGCTGCTGAACACGCACAGGCCCTGGGCCGGGGTGACGGCGGCGAGGGGCACGCCCAGCAGGCGCAGGAACTTGGCGCGGCTGACCTCGGGCACGCGGTTGGCGCGGTAGAGCAGGCTCTCCGTCAGGAAGGCGAAGAGCTCGACCAGGGTGACGCCGGGGTCGCTCTCGGAGAGCTGCGTCCACTCGGGCGTGTGCACGGGCACGCGCGCCAGGGTGTCGCGCACGAGGTCGGCGTAGCGGCGGTCGTCGATGCTGGGGACTTGGAGCGGCATGGTGGTGTCTCGGGTTCAGTCCAAGGTCGGTGCGTGGGGCCGCGGGGCGGCTCGATGGGGCTGCGCAAGAGGCAGGTCGCGCCTCATGCCGACACCCCCACGTGCAGCGACACGCGCTCTTGCACCTGCGTGGCCACGAGGCGGTAGGTGATGGTGGCCAGCGCCGATTCGGCATCGGCCTCGTCGACCTGCACCTCAACGGCCTCGACCTGGATGCGCGGCTCCCAACGTTTGAGCGCCTCGGCGATGGTCTGGCGGATGAGCGTGTGCGTGGCCAGGGTGTTGGGCTCGAACAGGAAGCGGCGCAGGCCGGCGCCGAAGGCAGGCAGGCGCAGGCGCTCGCCCGGCTCGGTGCTCAGGACGATGCGGATGGCCTCGCGGACGTTGGGCTCGCCTTCCGACCAGGCGATGCGGCCATCGGCCCCCACCCGCGGCGGGAAGGCCATGCCCCGGCCATAGACGCGTGCGCTGTCCATCACGGGGCCTTTCTGGCTTTGAAGCCGGGCAGGGGGAAGCACACGATGAACAGCGGCAGCCAGCGGAAGATGAAGTCCAGCAGGCTGACGATGATGGTCAGCAAGATCAGCGCGCAGATCGTGATGATGGGAATCGACAGCGAGCACATCACGCCCAGCGACATGTCCTGCTGCTTGCACGGGCCCTTGTCGGCGACGTTGAAGTCCTTGTGGAAGGGCCAGGGCAGCACGCTGAGCACCAGGTCGCCGAAGGTGATGCCGCGGAAGCGGTCGAGGTGGCCGCACAGCATGTCGGACATCATGAAGACGGTGTTCTTGTCGAACTTGCGCAGGCCGGCCGGGCTGATGTCCATGGGCAGGCCGATGCGGATGGGGCGCGCGGGTGCGTCGGGGTCGAAGAAGCCGGCCATCTGGAAGGGCACGGTGGCGGCGCTGATGACGGTGCCTTCGAAAGGCGCGCAATCGGGGCGCTCATAGACCAGTCTCATCACGTACCAGCCTTCGCGCATGTCGGTGGGCGTGAGGCTGGCCAGCGAGGGCTCGGGGGCCTTGGCCAGCAGGCTGTAGTCGGCTTCGGGCAGGTGCTCGGCGAGGGCCTCGATGCGGGTCTGGCGTTGCTCGGCGGGGTAGTCGTCGGGCGAGTTGGGCGGGGCCTCGGTGCTGTTGAGCGGCGTGGGCACCTCGTGCAGCGGGTCCACCAGCAGGAAGAGGAAGTTGGGCCAGTGCGCGGGCTGGGCTGCGCCAGCGACCGGAAGTTTGGCCGGGACCTCGAAAGGCGTGGTGGCGAAGTCTGCGCTGCCGGACAGGGCGTTCTCCAGCACATCGCTGAACTCGCCGATGCGGCGGATGGCGTCGGGCAGGTCCACGGCCAGCTCGGCGGGGGCGTAGGCGCTGTCGGGGGCGGTGATCGGCCAGGGCCCGGTGTGCATCACATCGGGCTGACGCACGCGCTTGAGCAGGGCATGGAAGCTGGCCACGGCGCTGCTGCCGGGCGGTGTGCCCACTTCCTCGTCGTCCAGCCACTGCAGGTAGTCGGGCAGGTGGGCGGCCAGCCAGGCGCGCAGGTCGAGCAAGGCGTACCAGGTGCTGAGCTGCAGCTGGCTGCGCAGGTGGCGCAGGCGGGCGGGGTCGATCTTGCTGGCGTCGATCAAGGCGCCGGTTTTGTCGTCGAAGGCATCGCGGGCGTAGATGGATGGCGCCGGGGTGTCGGCCAGGGTCCGCGCGGTGTTGACCAGCGCACGCCAGGGCGCCAGCACATCGACGCGGAACTGCGTGGTGCGTGCGTGCGCGGCTTCCTCGCTGGCCGTGGGCGCGGTGTCCATGCGGCTGGCCGACTGGTAGGTCTCGCGGCGGCCCACTGGCACGCTGCCCACGAAGAGGCGGCGCGCTTGACGCTGGGCATCGACGTAGCGGGTCGGGAAGGTCGCCAGGCGCTCTTCGCCTTTCACCAGCTTGACGCGGGCTGTGGCCACCTCGGCACCTTGTGCGACCTGCCAGTGCCCGCTCTTGCCCGACAGCACCCAGGCGTGCTCGACCCACTCGTCCATGTGGGCCGGGTCGGGCTGCTTCAAGGCGCGGCGCGGGTCGATGCCGGTGGTGGCGCCCAGCTCCGATTTCAGGAACAGCCGGCGCAGCACGAAGGACACCTTCTGGCGGCCGACATCGACGGCGCGGTCGGGCAGGCCCGGCGTCTGGCAGACAAGCGAACCGGCCACCAGGTAATGCCGCTGGTGCGCGGCCTGGTAGAGCTTGAGCGGCTGCGGCAAGGCCACCGCAGGCAGGGCTTGCGACTTGGCGCGCGCTTGGCGGGCCAGGGGCAGCAGGCGGCTGGGCGGGCGCTCCAGCCAGGCGGCGGGGTTGGGCTTGGGGCCGGCGTGCGGCGCGCGCCAGGTCTCGGCCTGGGCGGTGTACTCGGGCAGGGCCTGCGGGTGCTG